>JAEHDT010000262.1 GCA_016880225.1 Gemmatimonadota bacterium
CAAGTCGACCCTGGCCGATCGGCTCATCGAGCTCACCGGCACGCTCGACAAGCGGCTGATGCGGGAGCAGGTGCTCGACACCATGGACCTGGAGCGCGAGCGGGGCATCACCATCAAGCTCAACGCGGTGCGCATGAACTATCACGCCCGCGACGGCGGCGTGTACGAGCTCAATCTGATCGACACGCCCGGGCACGTGGACTTCACCTACGAAGTGTCGCGCTCGCTGCAGGCGTGCGAGGGGGCGATCCTCGTGGTGGATGCGTCGCAGGGGATCCAGGCGCAGACCATTTCCAACCTGTTCCTCGCCCTCGATGCCGGGCTCGAGATCATCCCCGTCCTGAACAAGATCGACCTTCCAGGCGCCGAGCCCGACCGCCGGGCGCAGGAGCTTCACGAGCTGATCGGGGCCAAACCGGAGGAAATTTTGCGCATCTCGGCCAAGGAGGGCACCAATGTGCCCGACCTCCTCGAGGCCGTGGTGCGGCGCATCCCCCCGCCTCGGGGGACGGCCGAGGCGCCGCTGCGGGCCCTGATCTTCGACTCCTATTACGACCGCTATCGGGGGGCGATTCCGAGCATCCGGGTGGTGGATGGCACCATCAGGCCGGGCATGAAGATCGCGTTCGGGGCGCACAAGCAAGACATGTACGACGTGGACGAGGTGGGCTACCTGCAGCTCGGCCACAAGCCGGCGGAGCGGCTCGAGGCGGGGGAGGTCGGCTACTTCGTCGCCAACGTGCGCGGCGTGCGCGAGACCCGTCCCGGCGACACCGTGCTCGACGCGGAGCACGCGGACGTGGCCCTCTTGCCCGGGTATCGCGACATCAAGTCCATGGTGTTCGCCGGGCTGTATCCGACGGAGCCGAACCAGTTCGAGGAGCTGCGCGACGCGCTCGCCAAGCTGCAGCTCAACGACGCGTCGCTCCACTACGAGCCCGAGTCGTCGGTCGCGCTCGGGTTCGGGTTCCGCTGCGGCTTCCTGGGCCTCTTGCACATGGAGATCGTCCGAGAGCGGCTCGAGCGGGAGTTCAATCTCGACCTGATCAGCACCGTGCCCAACGTGGAATATCACGTGCACAAGACGGACGGCACCGTAGAGCTGGTCGAGAACCCGAGCCTCATGCCGCACGGCTCGGAGGTCGACCACATCGAGGAGCCGTACGTGAAGGCGCGCATCCTCGTCCCCGCCGACTACATCGGCGCCATCATGAACCTCGGCCAGGAGCGGCGCGGCGTCTACAGCGGCATGCACTACGTGGATCCGACGCGGGTGGAGTTCGGCTGGGAGTTTCCGCTCGCCGAGATCATCCTCGACTTCTACGACAAGCTGAAGACGATCTCCCGCGGCTACGCCTCGCTCGACTACGAGTTCCTGGCGTACCGCCCGTCGGAGCTCGTGAAGCTCGACATGCTCTTGAACGGCGAGGCAGTGGACGCGTTTTCGGTGATCATCCACCGCGACAAGGCCTACGAGTGGGGCAAGAAGATCGCCGAGAAGCTGCGCGAGCTCATTCCACGCCAGTTGTTCGAGGTCGTGATCCAGGCGGCCATCGGCACGAAGGTGATCGCGCGCGAGACGATCCGGCCGTTGCGCAAGAACGTGACCGCCAAGTGCTACGGCGGCGACGTGACGCGCAAGCGCAAGCTGCTCGAGAAGCAGAAGGCGGGGAAGAAACGGATGAAGCAGGTGGGGACGGTGGAGATCCCGCAGGAAGCGTTTCTGGCGGTGCTGCAGGTTGACTAGCCTCGTCATCCAGACCGCCTTCCTGGGCGACGTCGTGCTCACCACGCCGCTGCTCGAGGCCCTGGCCGCGCGGCACGGCCCCGTCGACGTCGTGACCACGCCCGCCGCCGCACCGCTCCTCGACACGCATCCCGCGGTGCGACGCGTCATTCCTTACGACAAGCGCGGCGCGGATCGGGGGCTCTTGGGGCTGCGCCGGCTGGCGCGGACGCTCGCAGCCGAGAACTACGCGGTGGCGTATCTTCCCCACCGATCCCTGCGAACCGCGCTCATCGCCCGTCTCGCGGGGATCCCGCGGCGGGTCGGGTTCGCGGGCGGCTGGCGGCCGCTGTACACTGACGTGCGGGCCCGGCCGACACGGGGTCACGAGATCGACCGGCTGCTGGCGCTCGCGGGCGTGGCGCCCTCGAACGCGCGCCCGTCGCTGTGCCTCACGGCCGCGGATCGCGGCGCCGCGGAGGCGTTCCTGCGGGAGCACGGGATCGGCGAGCCGTTCGTGGCGCTCGCGCCGGGGTCGATCTGGGGCTCGAAGCGCTGGCCCTACTACCGGGAGCTGGCGGAGCGGCTGGCCGCGCGTGCGGGCATCGTGACGGTGGGCGGACCGGAGGACGCGGCGCTCGGCGAGCGGGTTGTGAAGGCCGCCGCGGTTGGTGGAGGACGGTGGCGAGCGGTGAACGCGTGCGGCACGCTCTCGCTCCGGCAGTCGGCTGAAGTCATTCGGCGAGCCCGCGTGCTCGTGACCAACGACAGCGCGCCTCTGCACCTCGGGCAGGCGGTCGAGACGCCGACGGTCGCGATCTTCGGGTCCACGGTGCCGGCGTTTGGCTTTGGGCCGCGGGGGCCGCGGGATCGCGTCGTCGAGATCGCTGGCCTGGCGTGCCGGCCGTGCTCGGCACACGGCCCACCGACCTGCCCCCTGGGGCATCACCGCTGCATGCGGGACATCGCCGTGGACCGCGTCCTGGCGGCGATCGAGGAGACCGGCACTCTGCAACCGAGGTGAATCGAGCTGCCCCATGCGCTACGTCATCGGGATCGACATCGGCGGAACCAACATTGTCGTGGGGACGGTGGCGGAGGACGGCTCCGACGTCCTCGGGCTGGTCTCGCAGCCGACCATCTCGGAGCAGGGCGCGGATGCGGTACTCGAGCGAATCGCCAAGCTGGCGCGCGCGTCCATGGCTGCGGCGCGCGGCAAGGAGATCGCCGGCGTCGGCATCGGCTCGCCGGGCCCGCTCAACACGACCACCGGCGTGGTGCTGCTCACGCCCAACCTCGGCTGGACCAACTTCCCGCTGCGCGACCGCCTGGCGCACGCGCTGGATCTGCCGGCTACGCTCGACAACGACGCCAACTGCGCCATCTTCGGCGAGTGGTGGCGGGGCGCGGCGCGCGGCGTGCGCCACGTCGTGGGGCTCACGATCGGGACGGGAATCGGCGGCGGCATCGTGCTGGATGGCGAGGTGTATCGCGGGGCGTCGGACATCGCCGGCGAGATCGGGCACATGACGATCGAATTGAACGGGCGCCGCTGCAAGTGCGGCAACGACGGCTGCCTCGAGGCGTACGCGTCCGGCCCCGCGATCGCCGCCCGCGCGGTGGAGGGCATCGAATCCGGCGCCACCACGTCGCTGCCGCAGTACGTGAACGGCGATCTGCGCAAAATCACCGCCCAGCTCGTGTACGAGGCCGCCAACGACGGCGACGACTACGCGTACGAGGTCGTCAAGGACACGGCCAGGTTCCTGGGCGCAGGAGTCGCGAACATCATCAACATCTTCAACCCCGAAGTCGTCGTGATCTGCGGCGGCGTGACGCTCGCGGGCGATCGCCTGTTCGGCCCGCTGCGGGGCGAGGCCAAGCGGCGCGCCTTCAAGCCCGCCGTGGACGTGTGCCGCATCGTGCCGGGCGCGCTGACCGGGACGGCCGGCGTGTACGGCGCCGCCGCCGTGTTCATGCGGCGCACCTGGGGCCGGGTGTGACGTGAAACGGCTCGGCGTGATCGGGTCGATGGTGTGGGACACGATCTACGGGCGCGATCCCGCGCAACCCGCCACCGAAGAGTGGGGCGGCATCGCCTACTCCCTCGCCGCTCTCGATGCGACGCTGGGCGGCGAGTGGCAGCTGGTGCCCCTCATCAAGGTGGGCCGCGACCTCGCCGCGCGCGCCGCGGCGTTCCTCGGCACCCTGCGCCACGTCGCGCCCGGGGCCCGGTTCGTGGAAGTTCCCGCGCCTAACAACCGGGTCACGCTGCGCTACTACCAGCGCGAGCGCCGCTGCGAGCAGATGGCGGGAGGCGTGCCGCCCTGGACGTGGGCCGAGCTCGGGCCGCAGGTGCAGGACCTCGACGCCGTGTACGTGAACTTCATCTCGGGCTACGAGCTCGCGCTCGAGACCGCGCAGCTCCTGCGCCAGGGGTTCCGCCGCTTCCTGTACGCCGACCTGCACAGCCTGTTTCTCGGCAAGGACCCGGACGGCACCCGGGTGCCGCGGCCGCTGCCGGATGCTCCGGCCTGGTTCGGCTGCTTCGACATGGTGCAGCTGAACGAGGAGGAGCTCGAACAACTGGGCGCGGACCCCTTCGCGGTCGCCGCCGGTGCCCTGGCTCGCGGGTGCCAGACGCTGGTCGTGACCCTGGGAGCGCGCGGCGCCGCCTACTTCACCGGCAGCCCGGTGCGTACGGCCCGGATCCCGGCGGACGACGCCGCGCTCGAGGCCGGCGACCCCACGGGCTGCGGTGACGTGGTCGGCGCCACGGTGGTGGCGTCGCTCGTGGGGGGCGCGGGACTGGAGGACGCGCTGCGGCTCGGCACGCGCATGGGTGCCCGCAACGTGTCGCATCGCGGCGCGACCGGCCTGCGCGACCACCTGCTCGGCCGACTCTCCGCAGTATGACGCGGTTGATCGAAGTCCCCGCCCAGTTCGATGATCGGTCGTTCGACCAGTTCGCGGGGGCGTTCGCGGCGGCGACGCAGAACGGCGAGCGCCTGCTGTTCGATGCGCACGCGGCCGAATGGGCGTCGCCCTACGGCCTCGTCGGGCTGCTCGCCGCGGGAGAGGCGGCGCAGCGCGCGGGCGGCGAGCGGCCCCTCCTGACGGCGCCGACCCAGACCGAGGTGCTGACCTACTGGACCCGTGCCGGCTTCTTCCGCGAGGCGGCCGAGCTGTTCGAGATCCATGGAAAGCTGCCGCGCGTGAAGACGGCCGACGAAAGCGACGTGCTGCTCCCCGTGACGCCGGTGCGCGCCGCGGAAGACGTGCACGCCGTCGTGTCGAACATCCAGCAGCGCGCGTCCACCATCCTGGCGTCGGAGCTGGGCCTGGATCCGAAGGCGACGATGGGTTTCGCTATGGCGCTTTCGGAGGCGTGTCAGAATATTGTAGAGCACGCCGGCACGGGCGGCTGGGTAGCCGTGCAGGCGTACCACTGGCGCCGCAAGCTCGCCCGGCGGGTTGTCGTGATCGCCGTGGCGGACGCGGGCGTCGGGTTTCGCCACTCGCTCGAGCCGACGCAGAGCAAACGTTTCGGAGCGCGGTGGAGCGACGCGGCGGCGCTCGAGGCGGCGTTGATCCAGGGGGTCAGCCGGTTCCGCGACCCCGGCCGCGGTCAGGGATTGGCCGGCATCCGGCGTTACCTGACCCGCTGGGAGGGAAAGATCGCCATCCGCAGCGGCACGGCGCGCATCGCGATCGTGCCCCGGTGGGACGACGATGTGCCCTTGAAGGACGGTCTCCCGGCGTTCCCGGGCGCTCAGGTCCTCATCATCATACCCGAGCAGGGGTCCACGAAGCGGTGATACAGCATATCGACGTGCACGCGGTTCTCCAGGAATCGGTCTCGGGCGTGTACGCCGACCTCGTGACGCGGCCGACCGGTCGCGTGGTGCGGGAACGCATCGAGCGGGTGATGGCGGCGGTGGAGAGCGACGTGGCCGTCGCGCGCATCGACTTCACGGGCGTGGGCTGCATCGACTACTCGTGCGCCGACGAGATCGTCGCGAAGCTGTTGCGCGGCCGGCCGGCCGTGCTGGTGCTCACGGGCATCTCGGATGGGCACCGCGAGGCGATCGAGCCGGTACTCGCGGGCCATCGGCTGGCGGCAGTGATCGAGCAGCTCGACGGCACGCTCGACGCCGTGGGAGCCCCCGAGGCGGCCGCGGCGCTGCTCGAGGAGCTGGTGGCGCGGCGGCTCGCGGTGCGCACGCCCGGGGGGACCCTCGCGCTGACCCTCGCGTGAGCGACACCGGCCGGTGAAGCGTCGCCTCGGCTTCTCGACCCGGGCCGTCCACGGCGATCCCGAGGTCCTCCCCGACTGGTCGCCGGTCGTCACCCCGCTGTATCAGAGCAGCACCTTCACGAATCCGATCGGATCCACGCAGGAAGTCCTCTACACCCGCTACGGCAACAACCCGAATCAGGTGCTGATCGCGAAGCGGCTGGCGCTGCTCGAGGGCGCCGAGGCCGCGCTATTCGTGGCGAGCGGCATGGGCGCGACCGCCCTCGCCCATCTCGCCATGCTGCGCCCGGGCGATCACCTGATCTCGAGCGAGTGGGTGTACGGCACGACCCACAAGCTGTTCGAGGGCGAATTCGGCCGGCTGGGCATCGACGTGTCGTTCGTCGACCCGCTCGAGCCACGCCTGTGGAAGCGCGCCCTGCGGAAGACGACCCGCGCCATCTTCGTCGAGACGCCGACCAATCCGCTGCTGCGCGTCATCGATCTCGAGCCGATCGCCGCCCTGTGCAAGACCGAGGGGCTCGCGCTGCTCGTGGATTCGACGTTCGCCACCCCCATCAACTTCCGGCCGCTCGAGCACGGCGCCGATTTGGTCATCCACAGCGCCACGAAGTACCTCAACGGGCACGCCGACGTGATCGCGGGCGCCGTGGTGGGCTCCGAAGCGGTGATCGAAGAGGTGCGCAAGCTGATGCGCGTCTGGGGCCAGGCGATCGATCCGATGGCGGCGTGGCTGGTCGAGCGGGGCATGAAGACCCTGGTGGTGCGGGTGGAGCGCCAGAATCAGACGGCGCTCGCGGTCGCCGAGTGGTGCAGCCGGCAAGCGCAGGTGGCGAAGGTCCACTACCCCGGCCTCCCGAGCCACCAGGATCACGAGGTCGCGAAGCGGATCCTCAACGGCTTCGGGGGTATGGTGGGGGTGGAGCTGAAGGGAGGCGCGCGCGCCGCCGAGCGGTTCCTGCGCGCGCTGACGATCGCGGCCCACGCGCCGAGCCTGGGAGGAGTGGAAACGCTTGTGTCCGAGCCGCGCCTCACCTCGCACGCGGCGCTCACCCCCGAGGAGCGTGCCCGGGCTGGCATTCCCGATGGCTTCCTGAGATTTTCCATCGGACTGGAGGATGCCGACGACATCATCGCGGACTTCGCCCAAGCGCTGGCGCAGCTGTAAGTGATCAAGTTCACCAATGTCTTCAAGGCCTTCCCCAAGGGGGGGCTCGCCCTGAAGGACGTGTCGTTCCACATCGCGAAGGGCGAGTTCGTGTTCCTCACCGGCCACTCCGGCGCCGGCAAGTCCACCGTCCTGAAACTGATCTACGCCGAACAGCCCGTCACGAGCGGAGAAGTGCGCGTGTCGGGATTCAACGCCGCCGAGCTCCGTCCCCGCGACGTGCCGATGCTGCGACGCCGCCTCGGCATCGTGTTTCAGGACTTCCGGCTGCTCGAGGACCGGACGGCCGAAGAGAACGTCGCGTTCGCGCTGGAAGTGACCGGGGCGCGGCGCTCGTCGATTCCGGCGCGCGTGATGCGCGTGCTCACCCAGGTGGGGCTCGCCGCCAAGGCCCAGGCGTACCCCCGGGAGCTGTCGGGCGGCGAGCAGCAGCGGGTAGCCATCGCCCGCGCGCTCGTGAACGAGCCCACCGTACTGCTCGCCGACGAGCCGACCGGCAACCTGGACGAGCGCGCCACCCGCGGCGTGTTTCAGCTGCTGCGCGACATCAACGCGAGCGGCACCGCCGTCGTGATGGCGACCCACGACCTCGACCTGGTGCGCCAGGCGCCGTATCGCGTGATCGAGCTCCAGGAGGGCGCGCTGGTATACGACTCCGCGGTAGACGAGCCGCGCGACCAGGCGGCCTCGCCATGAACCTCACGGTCCGGGAGTCGCTGATCGCCTTCCGGCGCGCCCCGCTCCTCTCGGCCCTGTCGGTCACGACGATCGCGTTCTCGCTCTTCGTGGTCGGCCTGTTCGGGCTCGTGGCGGTCAACCTCCAGGATGCGCTGCGCGGCGTTGCGGAGCGCGTGGAGATCGTCGCCTATCTCCTCCCCGGCACGCCGATCGAGACCGTCACGCTCGCCGGAAAGGACATCGAGGCGTTTCCCGAAGTACAGTCCGCCAGCTACGTGAGCGAGGACTCGGCGCTGGGGCGCGCGCGCGCCGAGCTGGTCGAGTTCCGCGACGTGCTGCAGGAGCTGGAGCGCAACCCCTTGCCCGCGTCGATCGAGGTCAAGCTCAAGCCCCGGTTCCGCGACGCCGACCACGTGAACCAGGTCGCGGACCGGCTGCGCGGGTTCGGCTTCGTGGACGACGTGCGGTTCGGGCGGGACTGGGTGGAGAAGCTGGACCGGCTGCGCCAGATCGCCGCGGCGGTGGGGCTCGTGGTGGGGGCGGCGTTCGCCGTGGTCGCGATCATCATCATCGGGACCACGATCCGCATGGCGGTGCTGCAGCGCAGCCGGGAGATCGCGATCATGCGCCTCGTGGGCGCGACCGACGGCTTCATCCGCCGGCCGTTCCTGCTGCAGGGGGCGATCAAGGGGATGCTCGGCGGGCTCGCAGCGATCGCGCTGTCGTACGGCGCGTACACGCTCATCAACCGCTGGCTCATCCACGCCGCGTTCTTCTCGAAGGAGCAGGCCGTCGCCATCGTCGGATTCGGCATGCTGATCGGGTTCTTCGGGAGCGCGGCGTCGGTAGGAAGACACCTGAGACGGGTGTGAAACGTCACGGAGCGACGTCGCGGAAGGACGTCACGAAGGACCGTCACGAGTGAGCGCGGCCTACGGTTCACCGCGACGTTTCTTCGCGACGTCTCTCTGCTACGCTGTCTTCGCGACGTCGCTCGTCGCCCAGCGACCGGCTCCGTTCGACCAACAACTCAGGGACAATCAGCAGCGTCTCGAAAGCATCCGCCGCGAGCGGTCCGACGTCGAACAGGAGCTCGAGCGGTTGCGCACCCAGGCGCATTCGATCTCCGACGAGCTCGCGAACATCGAGCGGCAGAAGGAGACGACCAACCGCATCGTGAACGAGCTGGACCGCCAGATCAACGGGCTCTCCGCCCAGCTCGACAAGACGACGGTGGACCTGCTGCTCGCCCAGGATGCACTCGCCGAGAAGCGCGCCGTGCTGGAGCGGCGGCTCGTGGACATCTACAAGCGGGGGGCGCTGTACGGCTACCAGGTGCTGCTCGCCGCCGAGAGCTTCGGCGACCTGCTGTCGCGCTACAAGTATCTATACCTCGTGAGCCGCCAGGACCGCCTGCTGGCGAACGACATGTCCAAGCTGCAGCGCCGCATCGGACGCGAGCGCCAGACGCTGGTGGACGCCCGCGACGCGCTGGCACGCCGCAAGAACGAGCGCACCGAGGAGCTGGACCGCTACCAGACGCTCGAGCGGGAGCGCCAGGCATCCCTGCGCGAGACGCGGCGCAGCGCGCGCGAGGCGCAACAACGATTGTCTCAGCTCGAGCGCGACGAGAAGAGTCTGAACGACCGCGTCGCCGCGCTCGAGCGCGCCCGCCGTGAGGCCGAAGCCCGCGGCGCGGCGACCGCCGCCGCCGCGATCACGACCGCGGATCTGGGCCAGCTCGATTGGCCCGTCGACGGGCGCATCATCTACCAGTTCGGCACCGCCGCGGGCCCGAACAACACCCGCATCCCCTGGCACGGCATCGGCATCGCGGCGCCGCCCGGCGCCCCGGTCCGCGCGATCGCGGGCGGCAGCGTGAGCCTCGCCGGAAAGCTCGGCACGTACCTCATTTCCGTGCTGATCGACCACGGCGGCGGCTACTACAGCTTCTACGGCTATCTCGGCGACGCGACGGTCGCCCCGGGGGAGCGGGTGGCCAAAGGGCAGATCATCGGCCATGTGGGCGGCGGCTCGAGCGACCAGGGCCCCCATCTCCATTTCGAGATTCGCGGTCAGGGCGGTATCGCGCTCGATCCCGTCAACTGGCTGAAAGCTCACAGATAAACGTGAGGCGTCACGGAACGACGTCACGTAGACGCGTCAAGGGAGATCGTCAAGAGAACTACGGGTGTCCGCGACGTCTGTCCGTGGCGATTCTCCGCGACGCAGTTCTAGCGGGGCTCCTGGCGGCGTGCCACGCCGACGCCGCCACGCTACGAGTCTCCGGCACCGTCGAGATCCGGGAGCTGCAGCTCGCGCCTCTCGCGTCCGGGCGGCTGCTGCGCCTCCTGAAGGACGAAGGCGACACCGTACGGCGCGGCGACACTATCGCGCTGCTCGAGCAGCCGGGCCTCGATGCGCTGATCCGGCAGCGGCGCGCCCAAGCCCGGGCCGCGGGGCTGCGGGTGAACGAGGTCACGGCCGCGGTGGCGGACAGCGCGCGGGCCGCCAACGACCTCGCGCGCGCGACGCCTCTCGCCGTCCGGAATATCGTCTCGGAGCAGCAGTTCGATGCCCTGCGCGCGGCGGCCGCGGCGACGACCGCCCGGCTCGCGGCGGTGCGGGCCGCTGCGCCGACCGGAGC
>JAEHDT010000037.1 GCA_016880225.1 Gemmatimonadota bacterium
CGCCGACGTGTGCCTACTGCCACATGGTGTACGTCTCGGACGGCGGCGTGCGCAGCGTGAGCCACAACATGACCCGGAAGATCATCTGGGGGATGGGGGCTCAGGCGGCGGGCGGCGAGTTGAAGGACCTCGCGGCGGCGCCCGAAGGCGAGGCGAAGCGCAAGGAGATGGTCAAGGTCTGCATGACGTGCCACTCCGAAGACCGGGCCCGGGGGTACCTCGAGTCCGCGGACGCCCACAAGCTCGCCGGAGACGCCCTGGTGGTGGACGCGCGCGGGATTCTCGACGGGCTCTACACGGACGGCTTGATCCGACCGAGTCACGCCGCAGTGTCCGCGGGCCTGCTCCCAGGGCCCCGCTTCACCGCCATCGAGCTGCCCGGCAGCATGGCCCAGCACTCGCCCACGAGCCTGTACTACGACGTCACGCCGATCGAGCGCGAGTACTTCGACATGTTCTTCTTCTCGGCCCTGAAGAGCTACAAGGGCGCGTTCCACATGAGCCCGGACTACGCGTGGTGGTACGGCTACGCCGACGAGCTGGGCCACCTCGCGACGATCCGGGACGACGCCGAGCGGCTGCGCAGCGAGGAGAGCACGCGCAAGCGGACGCTGTTCATGATCTTCACGGGACCGCTGATGGTGCTGGCGGTGCTCGGAGCCGTGTACCTCGTGTGGCGCGCGCGGCGGCGCCGCGCCGGCCCCTAGCGGTCTCGCGGCGCTCTCCATGAAGGTCACCGGCGGCGACGCGGTCGTGAGGGCGCTCGAAGACGAAGGCATCCCGTTCACGTTCGGGATTCCCGGGACCCACAACATCGAGCTGTACGACGCGCTCGCCCGGTCGGCGCGGGTCCGGCCGATTCTCGTGACCGACGAGCAGAGCGCCTCGTTCATGGCGGACGCCGTGTGGCGCGCGTCGGGGAAACTTGGCTGCGTCAACGTCGTGCCGGGAGCGGGGCTCACGCACGCGCTGTCGGGCATCGCTGAAGCGTTTCTCGACGCCGTGCCGCTGCTGGTGCTCGGGTGCGGTGTGCGCACCGATACAGGCAAGCGGTTTCAGGTCCACGACGTGGACCAGCTCGCGATGGTGCGACCCGTCACCAAGGCGCAGCTCGCCGTGGAGCGCGGCGCGGAGCTGTACGCCACGGTGCGGCGTGCCTGCCGCCTCGCCCGGAGCGGCCGGCCCGGGCCCGTGATGGTCCAGGTCCCCGCCAACCTGTACCTGTCGCGTCACGACGTTGAGTTCACTCTCGACGAGGCGGCGCCACCGGACCGCGTGCCCGAGCCGGCACAGCTGGCGCGTGCTGCGAGCCTGCTCGACTCGGCCCGGCGCCCGCTCGTGTACCTCGGACTCGGCGCCGCGCCTGCGCGTGCCGACCTCGTCGCGCTCGCCGAGCGGCTCGAGGCCCCGGTCGCGACCACCATCCAAGGCAAGGGGGTGTTCCCCGAGCGCCATCCGCTGTCTCTCTGGCCCGGCTTCGGTGACGCCGCGCCCCCGTTCACCCGGGAAATCGCCGCCTCCTGCGACGCGACCCTCGCCATCGGCTGCCGCTTCGGCGAGGTCGCGACGGCGAGCTACGGGGTCGCGCCCCCGACCCCGCTGATCCACGTGGACATCGACCCGACGGTCCCGGGCGCGAACTATGCGACCGAGCTCGCCATTGTGGCGGATGCGGCCGCGACCGTGAGCGGACTGTTGCCCCGGCTCGCCGCGCGCCGGGCCGATCCAGAGCTGCGCGGCGCGATTGCCGCGGGCCACGCGGCCGTGCGGGAGCAATGGGACGGGGCGGCGGGCGCCGGCGTGGCGCCGCACCGCCTGTTGCAGGCGCTGCAGCGATGGTTCGGGCCGGAGACGATCTTCACGAGCGATAGCGGCAACGGCACGTTCTGGGCGATGGAGGCTCTGGTGCTGGACGCGCCGGGCAAGCTGCTGGCGCCGATCGACTACTCCTGCATGGGCTACGCGGTGCCGGCGGCGATCGGGGCGCGGCTCGCCTGCCCTGCCACACCGGCGGTCTGCCTCGCCGGCGACGGCGCGTTCCTGATGACGGGGCTCGAGCTGCTGACGGCGGCTCAGCTCGGCCTCGCGGTCGCGGTGTTCGTGCTGCGGGACCGCGAGCTGGCTCAGATCGCCCAGTTCCAGGAGATCGCCCTGAACCGGAAGACGTGTAGCGCGTTGCCCGATTACGACCTCGCCGCGCTGTGCCGCGGCCTGGGCATCGAGTGCTTCGGGCTGCGGAACGACGCGGAGCTGCCGGCGGTGCTGGAGCAGGTCGAGCGCTCGCTCGCCGCGGAGCAGCCGGCCGTGGTCGAAGTGGCGATCGATTACTCGACCAGGACCTACTTCACGCGCGGCGTGGTCAAGACCAATCTGGGCCGGCTCTCCTGGCCCGACCGGCTGCGGTTCGTGACCCGCGCGCTCGCCCGGCGGGTGTTGGGGTGAGGCCCAGGCTCACAGCCGTGGGATCGCCTTCTCCGGGTCCACGAACGGCTTCTCCACCACCGTGGCCGGCCGCGGCTCACCGCCCGGCAGGACGACCGTGAAGCACGTGCCGATGGCGCTGCGGGCCGCGGGCACCAGGGCGTAGCCGATGTTGCGCCGTAGCCGCGGCGAAAACACCGCGGACGTGACGTGCCCGACGACCTCCCACTCCACCCGCACCGGCCACTTGGTCATGTTGAGGGAAATGGGGTCGCCGGCGATCTCGATGCCCACGAGCGCTCGCCGCGGTCCCGCCGCCGCGATCCGCCGCAACGCCTCCCGGCCGATGAAGTCGCCGGGTTTGTTCTCGTCCACGAGCCGACCGAGGCCGACCTCGTAGGGATTGTTGTCGAGCGTGATGTCGGCTCCCCAATTGAGGATCCCGGCTTCGATACGGCGGATGTCCGACGGGCCCGTGGGCCTGATGTCGTGAGGCTTGCCCGCCGCCATGATCCGGTCCCACAGCTCGACGCCGCGGCTGCCTTCCCGCAGGTAGATCTCGAAGCCCACCTCGCCAGTCCAGCCGGTGCGCGTCACCACCACGGGGATACCGGCGAGCAGCGTCTCGACGAAGTGGTAGTAGGGAAGGCGGGCGATGCGCTCCCCGAACAGCGCCTGCACCACGAGCTTCGCCTTGGGTCCCTGGATCTGGAGCGGGGAGACGTCGGGCTCTTCGATCCGCACGTCCAGGCCGGCGCCGAGCGCCACTCCCCGCGCCCACAACAGCACGTCCGAGTCGGCGAGGGCGAGCCAGAAGTGATTCTCGCCCAGGCGCAGCAACACCGGATCGTTGATGATGCCGCCGTCCGCGGCGGTGATCACGACGTACTTCCCCTGGCCCACGGCGCAGCGTGTCAGGTCGCGCGGCGTCAGCATGTCGGCGAACTTGAACGCGTCGCGTCCCGTGATCTCGACCTGCCGCTCGACCGCCACGTCCCACAGCGTGACGTGGTTGACGAGGTGCCAGTACTCGTCCTCCAGATCGCTGAAGCAGATGGGAAACAGCATGTGGTTGTAGACGGTGTAGGCGCGGGCGCCGGCGCGCTCGGTCGCGGCGAAGAACGGGCTGCGGCGCAGGCGGGCGCCGCGCTGCACGAGACTCATGTCGAACGCGAGCGTGTCGGGCGCGGCGGGATGGGCGGCCATCGTGCCGATGGACATAGGGCTCCTGGGGGAGTGGGGTCCGGCGGCTAGACATGCCCCCGACTCTCTAAAGGCAGGCTGAGATCGCGGTGAAGAGTCCTTCAGCCATATATTGACATATAGCTATTATCATATTATCGTTTGCCGCCATGAAACGTGCCCTGCTGCGCCGCATCGAGCCGGTGCTCCTCTCCCGGGCCGCCGAGATCATCAAGATGCTCGGCCACCCCGAGCGGCTGAAGATCGTGGAAGTGTTGGAGCGCGGGGAGGCGACCGTCTCGGA
Organism: Gemmatimonadota bacterium; assembly: GCA_016880225.1. GTDB lineage: Bacteria > Gemmatimonadota > Gemmatimonadetes > Gemmatimonadales > GWC2-71-9 > AG41. The sequence goes on from JAEHDT010000037.1 coordinate 3,908, forward strand.
GATCCAGGAGGCGATCGGGATCCCCCAAGCTATCGTGTCGCAACACCTGGCCCGGATGCGCGGCTGCAACATCGTCGCCGCCCGGCGCGACGGCAGCTACGTGCGCTACCGGGTGATCGAGCCCAAGGTGCATCACGTCCTCAACTGCATCCGCGAATGTGACGCCTGAGCGACGCCGCCGGGCGCCGCACTGGAGCGTGACAGACATATGGTAATAGCTATTCTTCTATTTCAGGTCGCGGCCGGCGGGCGGGATACCCTCGCGCTGTCGCTCGCGGACGCGCGGGCGCGCGCCCGTACCGGGAACCCCGCACTGCGCGCCGAGCGCGCCGTTGCCCGCGCCGCCGCACAGGGCCCGCGCGAGGCGAGCCGCGCTTTTCTCCCCACGCTCAGCGCAGAGCTCGACGCCGTCCGCACGACCGACCCCGTCGCGGTGTTCGGCGCGAAGCTCCGCCAGGAGCGGTTC
>JAEHDT010000263.1 GCA_016880225.1 Gemmatimonadota bacterium
CCGGCGCTAACCGCGCCGGAGCGGGAGCGGACGAAGAGCTGGACGCGCGAGGACGCGCTACGCGAGCTGGTGCGCGGGCGCCTCGAGGTGGTGGGCCCGACCACCGCCGCTCTTCTGGCTCGGTCGCTCGGCGTCACCGTCCCGGACATCGAGTTCGCCCTGGGCGCGCTCGAGCACGAGGGCTTCGTGCTGCGGGGCCGGTTCACGCCCGGGGTGGCGGAACTCGAGTGGTGCGAGCGGCGCCTCTTGGCGCGGATCCACCGCTACACGCTCGACCGGCTGCGCCGCGAGATCGAGCCCGTCAGCGCCGCGGACTTCATGCGGTTCCTGCTGCGCTGGCAGCGGGCCGCTCCCGACGCGCGCGCCGAGGGACCCGATGGGCTCACCGCGGTGCTCGAGCTGCTCGACGGGTTCGAACTGCCGGCGGGCGCATGGGAAGCGGATGTGCTGCCGGCCCGGCTGGGAGAATACGATCCGTTGTGGCTCGACGGGTTGTGCCTCTCGGGAGAGATCGCGTGGGGCCGCGTCAGTCCGGCGGCCCCCGCCAACGGACACAAGTCGGGACCCATTCGCACCACGCCGATCGCGCTGTTCAGGCGGGAGCGGGGAGCGGTGTGGCGGTCCCTGGTGGTGCACCCCGATCCTGGGACGCTGCCGATCACGCACGCCGGACGGGCGGTGCTCGCCGCCCTCGACGAGCGCGGCGCCTCGTTCTTCGGCGACCTCGTGAACGCGACCGGCCTGCTGCGCAGCGAGGTCGAGAAAGGGCTAGGCGAGCTGGTGGCGTGGGGGCTGGTGACGTCGGACAGCTTCGCCGGGCTGCGCGCGCTGCTCGTCCCCTCCGACCGGCGGCGACCGCTCGGCGGCGTCGGCTTGCGGCGCCGGGGCCGCGTCGCGCCGTTCGGGGTCGAGACGGCCGGGCGCTGGTCGCGGGTGCGGCCGGTCGCGCCCCTCGCCGAGGAACCGGCCGCCGAGGCCGTGGCGTGGCAGCTGTTGCGCCGCTACGGCGTGGTGTTCCGGCGGCTCGTGACGCGGGAGACGCTGCTCACGCCATGGCGCGACGTCCTGCGGGTGCTGCGCCGGCTGGAAGCGCGGGGCGAGGTCCGGGGCGGGCGGTTCGTCGGTGGGTTCTCCGGGGAGCAGTACGCTCTCCCAGAGGCGGTGGGGCTGTTGCGCGGCGTGCGGCGGGAAGAGCCCGCGGGCGAGCTCGTCGCCGTGAGCGGGGCCGATCCGCTCAATCTCGTGGGAATCGTGACGCCGGGAGAGGTCGTCGCCGGCCTCGCCACGAACCGGATCCTGTACCGCGACGGGATCGCGGTCGCCGTCAAGGAGGGAGCGGCGGGCGCGGAGCGCTACCTGACCGACGCGACACCGGACGAGCGGGAGCTGTTCAAGCAGGCGCTGGTGCGCGGGCGCGCAGCGCCGCTGGTGCGGACCTACCTCGGGAAGACGCGCGTGCGGCCCGCGTCGACGCGGGGCTGATCGCTATGTCGTCCATCGACCGTCCCCTGTCCGGGCCCGTGTTGCGATTCCGGCTGTCGGAAGAGCGCGAGCATACGGACGACGCCGTGTTGCTCGCCCGGCACGGCCGCAACGCCCGCACGCTGGTGAAGGCGGGGCCGCTGCGCGTCACGCTCGTCGTGGTCGCCGCGGGCGGCAAGATCGCCGCCCATCGCTCGGACGGTCCCATCAGCGTCCACGTGCTCGAGGGGGACATCCGGTTTCGCGCGGCGGGCACGGAGCACGCCCTGGCGCCGGGGGACCTGCTGGTGGTGGACGGGGGCGTCGAGCACGGCGTCGAGTCGAGCCGCGGGGGTACCTTCCTTCTCACCGTCGTCCAGCCGGAGGCTGGGACGCGCGGCTAGCCGGGCGCGCTACTCTGCGACGAACACGACGGCCTGGCGGATCCCGGCCCCGACGGCCCGGCCGCCGCGCCGGGCCGGGCGGTACACCGACGCCGCGACCACGGCGCGCGCTGCGGCGTCGAGGCCATGGTTCGGGCTCGACACGATGCGCGGGGATCCCCGCTCCACGCGACCGGACGAGTCCAGCACCGCCTCGACCACGACGGTCCCACCGACACGCAGCGCGGCCATCTCGGGCGGGTAGCGGATCGGGGGATGTGAGATGAGCGCCGGCTGCTCGTCCACACGAGCGACGGCCGTCGGCGCAGGCATCGTTGCGGCGGGCGGCCGGGCGCCGCGGCGGGTGAGCCGCACCGAATCGGCGAGGCGGCGCAGGAACGGCGCGAGATCCACGCCGCGCGCGGTGAGGGTCTGGTACAGGGCGAGCCCGTCTCCCAGGTCGGCGCGCGCCGCGCTGTCCCGCCCCGCCCGCGCCGCGGCGAGGCCGCGGACCAGCAGTCCGTACGCCCGCTCCCCATCGGTCGGATGCGTCAGCCCCGTGTCGAGGGCCAGCTCGAGCAGGCTCTGCGCGCTGTCGGGGCGGCCGGCCGCCAGCTGGTCGCGTGCCTTCCCCACGAGCTCCGGCGCGCTCAGCCGCGGCGGCCGCACGTCGACGGCCATCTGCACCATCGTGCGCACGGCGCTGCCCTTCAAGCGGCCGGGAGAGAACTGGGACGCGAGCATCATCCGCTTCGCCGGGCCGATCAGGGCGGAATCGGGCGTCGATAACACCTCCACGGAGGCGGGCTCCGCCCGCCCGGTCGGGTCGATGACGGCCGCCAGCTCGACGAGACCTTGGACGTGGCGGCGCAGCAGGCTGGGAGGATAGTCGACCGGCGGTCCCGACAGCCGTCGGGGCGGCTCGTCCACGCTCCCCGAGACGTGGACGAAACCCTTCCGGACGGCCGCCTGCTTCTCCTGCCGGAACAACTGCCCGAGCTGCGGTGACAACTCGTCGAGTCCTTTGACGTCGAGCGCGGAGTCGAGGGCGAGCGCTTGGCGGAAGGCGGCGCGCGCCAGGCCCTCGTCGCCGCGGACGAACTGCACGATGCCGTCCCACACCAGGGCGTTCTGGCGCTCCGCAACGGTGGCGTGGGTGGAGGTGTCGAGCGCCGTGTGCAGCAGCACCGCGGCGCTGTCGGCATGGTTGGCGGCGAGCTGGCTGCGCGCGGAGTCGACCAGCCGTGAGGCGCGCGACTGGCCCGAGAGGGGGAGAAGGGCGACGCTGAGGGCGACGACGGATGCGGAGCAGGCAGGCCGCAGCATGCCGCCAACGTGCGATGCGCCGCCGCGAGCGTCAAGCCGCGGCTACGGTCGCGTCAGGTCCACCGTCACCACCGGCAGGTCCCAGTGCGCCAGCAGGATCTCGAAGCGCTGCTGCTCCTCGCGCTGGAACGTCTCCTGGTCGGGAAACAGGCGCTTGAGCTCCGCTTCGGGAAACGGCTCGTGCGGCGCGGCCGCGTTCTTCCATACGATCGTCACGCGATAGTCCCACCGGCCGTCTTCGGTGGCGTGAAACCTCGGCGCCTCCGCCGTGACCCGCTGGATGTGGCCCAACTCAATCTCGCGCTTCAAGACCGGGAAGTGGTTCTTCTTGAAGAGCCGGATGAATTCATCGGCGTGACCCCAGCGGGCCTTGTAGTAGTACTCGACGACGAACGGCTCGGTCGAGCCGGCGGGCGGAGCCTGCGCCGCCAGCGACCACGGTGCCGCCAGGAGCATCGCCACCTTTGACCAACGCTTCATGCCTGCCTCCTCGTTATTCGCGTGACGGCCGCCCAGGGCTGGTGCGCTCGGGCAGCAGGTAGAGTGCCGCGAGCAGGCCGTGCACGGCGAGGCTCGCCCATACGTTCACGAAGGCAAGCCCAAACGAAATGCCGTACGAGATCGGTCCGGCCGCGTAGCGGCGGCTGATGGTGCGCACCGCGTCCCGATCGGCGTCCGCGGCGAGCAGCCGATCGCCTGCCACGGCGTACCACCACAAAGCGTTGTACGCGAGCGCGATCACAACCAGCGTCGCGCTGTACACGGCGACCGCGAGCGTGCGGCCGCCAGGCTCGGGGAGGTACTCGGCCAGCAGCGCCGTCGGAAACGGGAGGAACGAGATGCACAGCAGGAACGTTACGTTGATCAGGACGAAGTAGCGGTCCGCCCGCCGGATGTAGTGGAAGATGCTGTGGTGGTTCGCCCACATGATCCCGATGGTCACGAAGCTCAGCACGTAGCCGAGGTAGGACGGCCAGAGGCCGCGCAGCGCCGCGAGCAGGGTGTGGCCGTGCTCGGTCGCATCGGGGGTCGGGACCCTGATCTCGAGCACCAGCAGAGTGATCGCGATCGCGAACACGCCGTCTGAGAACGCCTCGACGCGCGTCGTGTCCGACAGGTGGCGTGACTCGGCCATCAGGCCGGCTGCTTGAGACGGTCGAAGAAGAGCTTGCGGAGCTTCGCGACCTTGGGCGCGATCACGGCGCGGCAGTAGCCCTGATTGGGGTTCCGGCGAAAGTAGTCGCGATGGTACTCCTCGGCCGGGTAGAACACGTCGAGCGGCTTGAGCTCCGTCACGATCGGGTCGTCCCAGACCTTCTCCGCCTCGAGCTCGGCGATCACGCGCTCGGCGGTGGCCTTCTGCTCGGCCGAATGGTAGAAGATCGCCGAGCGGTACTGGGTTCCCACGTCCGCGCCCTGGCGGTTGAGCGTGGTCGGATCGTGGATCGTGAAGAAGACGTGGAGCAGGTCGTCGAACGTGACGACCTGGGGATCGAACGTCACCCGGACGACCTCGGAGTGACCGGTGGTGCCGGTGCAGACGTCTTCGTAGGACGGATTCTCGACCCGGCCGCCCGCGTACCCGGACTGCACGCGCTCCACGCCCTTGAGCTCCTGGAACGCCGCTTCGAGACACCAGAAGCAGCCGCCGGCGAGGGTCGCGGTCTCGGTCATGTCTGCAGCGCCCGCGCCGCGAGCGCGGTGCCGGCGACGCGCGAGCGGATCTTGGCGAACGCCGTGTCCCGGGACGTGGACGTGTCGTGGTACGTGGCGAAGCTGGGCTTTGCCTGCTCGCCGTCGGTGATGACGGGCGACTCGGTCGCCTCGAAGCGCCGGATGGTGTGGCGGATCGCCGCGTCCTGGAGGCGGGCGAGCTGCTCGGACGAAATGCGACCGGCGGCGAATTGCTGCAGCCCGGCGACGAGATCCGGGGGTCTGGGGATGCTGCCGATCGGCTCGGTGGGGATGGGCATGGCAGCAAGGCTATCCACCGGGGGGGCGGTGTCAATGACGCTACCCCCAGTCCTTCGACTCCGGCGCGACGCGGCGCAGGGACTTCGAGATATCCAGCCCCCTCGCCTCCTCCGCCAGCACGTTCACCGTCCCGTCGTCCTTCGCGAGCTTGCCGCCCACCCACAGGAGCGGCTCGCCGCGGATCGCCGCCCGGAACCGCTGGTACACGTCGGGCCGCACGATCACGTTCACCATCCCCGGCTCGTCCTCGAGCAGCACGAAGACGAACCCTTTGGCCGTCTCGGGGCGCTGGCGCGCGACCACGAGCCCGGCCACCTCCACCCGCGCGCCGTGCTCGAGCCGGGGGAGCGCGTCGCTCGGCACCACGCCGGAGGGCAATGCCCCGCGGAGCAGTGAGAGGGGGTGACCGCTCGCCGCGAACCCCAACACGGCGTATTCGGCGAGCAGCCGCTCGTCCGCCGCGAGGCCGCCGAACCGGAGCCGCTCGTGAGGATGTTCGAGCGCCAGCTCGAGCTGTCTTCGACCGCGTGCGTCGGCGCCGCGCTCCGATTCGGGCGGGAGCCACAGCCCCACCTGCCACAGCAGCTCGCGCCGCGTGAGCCCGAAGCCGTCGCACCCCCCGACCCAGACGAGCTGCTCGATCGCGGTGCGCTTGAGCTTGGGCGGCGCCCGGCGCACGAAGTCGCCGATGCTCCGGTAAGAGCCGTTCCGCTCGCGCTCCAGCACCACCGCCGTCGTAGTTTCCTCGCTCCAGTCCCGGACGAAGCCGAGCCCGATCCTCACCGTATCGGGGGGAACCACTCCCCGCTCCACCGTGCACCACACGTCGCTCGCGTTCAGGTCGGGGAGGCGGATCTCGACTCCGTTGCGCCCGGCGTCGCGTCCCAGCGCGTCGAGCGAATAGAACCCCATCGGCTGATTGTTGAAGAGCCCGCAGTAGTACTCAGTCGGGTGGTAATGCCTGAGCCACGCCGACTGATAGGCGAGCAAGCCGAAGGCGGCGGCGTGCGACTTGGGGAAGCCGAACTCCGAGAACGCGATCACCTGAGTGAACACGCGCTCGGCGGTGTGCTCCGGGACGCCGCGCGCAGCCGCGCCGCTCCGGAACTCCTCCCAGAACCCCGCCATCAGCTCGCGGCTGCGCCGCCGGCTCATCGCCCGCCGCAGCGCTTCCGCCTGTCCCGCGGTGAATCCCGCGAGCGCCTGGCACACCTGCAGCACTTGGTCCTGATAGAGGATCACGCCCAGCGTCTCCGCCAGCGCCTCGCGCAGCAGCGGGTGCTCGAGCGGCGGCTCGTACGGGCGGCCGGCGGCGCGGGCGCGGCGCTCGTCCTCGCGACGCCGCACGTACGGATTCACCGCGCCGCCCACGATCGGTCCGGGACGCACGATCGCGACCTCGACCGCCAGGTCTTCCAGGTTCCGGGGCCGGGTGCGGCGGATCATCTGGATCTGCGCCCGGCTCTCGATCTGAAACAGTCCCACCGTGTCGCCGCGGCAGATGCGGTCGTACACCGCGGCGTCGGCGAAGTCGATGCGCGAGAGATCGGGCGGCTTCCCCTCGCGTAGCGCGACCAGCTCGACGCATTCCTCCACGAGCGACAGCATGCCGAGCGCCAGGAAGTCGATCTTGATGAAGCGCGCGTCGTCGCAGGAATCCTTGTCCCACTGGCACACGACGCGGTCTTCCATGGCGGCGCGCTCGAGCGGCACGATCTCCACGAGCGGCCGGCTCGAAATGACCATCCCCCCGACGTGCTGGGAGACGTGACGCGGCAGCCCAGCGATCTCCTCCGCCAGCTCGCACAGCTCTTTCCACAGGGGCGCGTTGCGGCGGCCCTCGAATCCCGGGAGTTGCTCCAACTCGTCCGCCAGTCCGCCTGACCGCCGGTCCGCCAGTTTCGCCACCTGCTCGATCTCTCCCAACGGCAGGTCCAGCGCCTTGCCGATCTCGCGCACCGCCGAGCGCAGGCGGTAGGTGGGGAACGCGCAGACCAGCCCCGCGTGCTCGTCGCCGTAGCGCTGGTACACGCGGCGGATCAGCTCTTCGCGGATCTCGCGCGGGAAATCGAGGTCGATGTCCGGCACCGAGGCGAGGGTCTCGTTCAGGAACCGCCCGATGAAGAGCCGGGTCGCGACCGGATCGACGTGCGACAGGCCGAGCAGGTAGCACACGACCGAGGAGACGGACGAGCCGCGCCCCCTTCCGGGCAGGAGATTGCCGGAGGCGCGCCGCGATCCGCGTCGCACGTCGGCCGCGACCTCGCGCGCCAGGTCGAACAGGTCGTGATAGACGAGGAAGAATCCGCTGAGCCCGTGGTGCTCGATGAGACGCAGCTCCTCGGCGAGCCGCCGCTCCGCCTCGGCGCGGAGCGGGGAGTCCGGCAGGTAGCGCTCATCGAGCCGGGAGCGGCACAGCTCGGCGAGCGCTCGCGGGGCGGGCGTGCGCGCGGCGCCGCGGAAGTCGGGAAAGCGGTATCCCAGATCGCGCGTGAGATCGAACGCCCGGCAGCGCTCCGCCAGCACCATCGTAGTGGCGACAGCATCGGGACAGTCACGAAACAGCGCAGCGACTTCCTCAGGCGGACGCAGGTAGAACTCGCTGTTGGCACGCCGCACGCTGTGAGAGGCATCGAGTGTGGCGCGGTGCCCGATCGCGACCAGCACGTCGTGCAGGCGGTGCCGCGCGCGGGCGTGATAATGCACGTCGCCCGTCGCCACGACGCCGAGTTGCAGGGACGCGGCGACGTCTCCGAGCGCCCGGGTGAGCGCCCGGTCGCCGCGGACGGAGTTGCGCTGCAGCTCGACGAAAAAGTTATCCCTTCCGAACACCGCGCGGCACCGCTCGGCGAAGCGTCGGGCCGCAGCCGGCCCCTCGCGCTGCAGCACGCCCGGCAGCAGACCGCCGCGGCAGCCGGAAAGCACGATCAACCCCTCGTGCCGTGCCTCGAGCGAGGCGAAGTCGAGCCGCGGATCACGGCGATCGGCACGGCCCAGGTGCGCCTCGGTGATCAGGCGGCACAGATTCGCGTACCCCCGGGGCGTTTCGGCGAGCAGCGTCACGTGAGAGCCGTCGAGCAACGTCAGCTCGGCGCCGGTGATCGCCTGGAGACCGAGCTGCTTCGCTTCCTGCGCGAACGCCATCGAGCCGTACAGCCCGTTGTGGTCGGTGAGGGCGAGCGCGGGAATCCCTAGCTGCGAGGCGGTGAGCGCGAGCTGCTCGGGGAGCGAGGCGCCGTCGAGAAACGAGAAGGCGGAGTGGCAGTGGAGCTCGATGTACATAGTGCGGAATGCGTGGGTAGGCGTGCTAGGTCGGCATTTGCACGAACCACTCACCAGTGATCAGGTCCTCGAACAGCACCACCCGACCCCCGCCTTCCAAAACGACCTCGACATAGCGTCGCACGATCGGCTGCCGCCACCATTCGTCGTCCATTCGCCAATTCTCACCGAAGGACTCGACACGTTTTTCGTTTCCCGTTCCCCGCTTCACGACCCGCGGCATCCGCTGCTCGTCCAACTCCACCTGCACTCGCTGTGGAGCGTTGAGGGCTCGAAGCCTATCGGTTCCATTCCACATGTCCGCACTCCGTATTCCGCACTAGGTATCAAAGTCGATCAGCGCATACCGCCGCTCGGGAAGGCGGGACCATGGTTGCACCTCGATGACGTGATACAGCATCGGCCGTTTGATCCGGAGCGCGATCTCCCGGGCGGCGCTACGCAGGGCGCGGCGCCGCCCGGCGCGCGCCGCGGCGTTGGCGTCGCGCGCGAACAGCTGCAGCTCCGTCGTGCCCGGAGCGAACCCGGTGAACTCGACGACGAGCCGCTCCACCGCTCCGGCGGGAGGGGACCGCTCGAGCTGCGTCTTGAGCGGCGCCGCGATGCGCTCCCGGACGGCGGAGGGATCCTTGAGGGTCGCCGCCGCGAGCCAGGAGGCGCCGTGCTCCAGCTCGGCGCGCAGCCGCACCACCTGCACCCGCCAGCCGCTGCGGCGTGGGTCCCGCAGCGCGCGCTCGATGAGATTGTCCATGGCGTGACCGAGCAGCTCCAGCTCGCCGACCGGCGAAAAGAACGCGAGCGCGGCGACGATCGGCTCTGGCGCGGCTTGTCCCATCACCGGCTCGGATATACGCCCCGCCGCGAGCCGCCACAGCCGGCGACCAGCGCGGCCGAACTGCGACACCACCGCTTCCTCGGGGATCGCCGCCAGCGCCCCCAGCGTCTTGATCCCCAGCTGGCGCAGCCGGCGATGCGTGTCGGGGTCGAGCGGAAGCGCGGCGAGCGGCTGGACGGAGAGGAACTGCTCCTCCTCCCCCGCCCGTACGATCACGGCCGCTCCCGGTCGCGCGCGCGTCGCCGCCACCCAGGAGACGAACTTTCCCTTCCCCCAACCCACCCGGAGTGCGGAGTGCGGAGTGTGCGCGCTCCGCATCTCGCCCATGATCGTCTCCACGATCTTCTCCGGCTTCCCGTACAGCCCTTCCAATCCGTCGGTCCCTACGTATGCCCGCCCCAACTCCGACGGCTCGACCACCGGACTCACGGTGACGAGCGCCGCGACGAGCCGGGCGAACTGTTCGTCGTAATGCACGGGGTCGGGCTCGCACAGCTTGAGCGTGGGACACAGACCGATCGCCTGGTTGACCGTCATCCCCGGCCGCACACCCGCGCGTCGCGCCAGCGGAGCGACCTGCCACAATCGGCGGCCGGCGTGGGGAGCGAGCAGCGCGAGCGGCTGGGGGCGGGAGGCGAGCTCGGGCCGCCGCGCCACCTCGCAGCGCAGTGCGAACAGCGGGATCCAGCAGCAGGCAGCGAAGTCGCTCGCCAGACGAGGTGGACGGATCATTGCCAGGAATCGAATGGGACCCGAATATATCCCGAAGATCGAGAGGATGGCAAGGTTGCGGCCGATCGGTATAAAATGTTGATTTAGCATTACTTGGCTTACTTGGCTGAGATACCCAGGTGACTCCGCACAACCAACCCGGCCTGTTCGACGACCTCGCCTCGCTACCCCCGCCGCCGGCGCAGCTCGTCGAGCTCGGGGCGTCCCTCCCGCCCAACATCAGATTCGGCACCTCCACCTGGACCTACGACGGCTGGTCGGGGGAGGTCTATCACCGTTCCTACCGCGGCGCTCAGCCGGCCCGCCGGCTCGAGGAGTACGCGCGCTACCCCCTGTTCCGCACCGTGGGAATCGACAGCGCGTTCTACGAGCCGCCGGCGGAGCCGGTCCTCGCGGCGTACGCGCGGTCGCTGCCGCCCGGCTTTCCGTGCGTGAGCAAGGTGTGGGACCGGATCACCGCCAGGCGCTTCAATCAGGATGCGCGCTGGGTCAACCTCGCCGGGCAGCGGAACCCGGACTTCCTGAACGCCGATCTCTTCAAGGAAGCCGTGCTCGCGCCGTACACGAACGCGTTCTCGGACCACGCCGGCGCGTTCGTATTCGAGTTTCAGGCCATGCGAGGAAAGGATCTGCCCGAGCACACCGCGTGGGCAGCGGAGCTCGATACCTTCTTGCGGCAGCTGCCCCGCGACTTCCGCTACGCGGTGGAGCTGAGGAACCCCGAGCTGTTGACCGAGGCGCACGGCGCGGTTCTCGCGCGCCACGGGGTGGCCCACGTGTTCAACTCGTGGACCGGGATGCCCACCATCGGGGAGCAGCTCGAGCTGCCCTGGACGTTCCCGGCGGGATTCACCGTGGCGCGCGCCCTGCTCCGCCCCGGGCGGGCGTATGTCGACGCGGTGAAGCTGTTCGAGCCGTACGATCGCATCCGCGACCCCCAGCCCGAGGTGCGCCAGGACCTGCTGCGCCTGGTCGCCGAAGCGATGAAGCGCCGCATGGAAGCATTGATCCTCGTCAACAACCGGCTCGAGGGGAACGCGCCGGGAACGATACGGGCGCTCGTGGAGATGTTGCAGCGAGGGGGTGACGAGAGCCCGTCCGCGCGGGTACGATAGAGGAGATCGTCAGAGGAGACAGCCATGCGTCCTGCTTGGTTGGCGCCGTCGTGCATCGCCGCGCTCGCCGCGCTCGCCGCCTGCGGCGCCGAGCCCGACACGACCGTCATTCCGACGACCGTGGACTGGATGGAGTGGCCGGCGGAGGTCAAGGTCGGCGCGCCGATCGACGTGCGGTTGGTCGGCGGTCAGCCTTGTGGGCTGTTGCTCGAGCTGCGCACGCCCGCATCGGTGGACAACTCCGCGGTCACCTTCGAGCCCTACTTCCTCGCGAAGCAAGGGATCGGGCCGTGCCCGCTTCCGGCGTCCTCCGCGCCGCGGGTGTCGATCATCGCGGTCGGGTTCGACACCACGGCCGTGATCGGCGGATTGCCTGCGGACTACGATCGCGTCTACGAGATGCGCGCCGCCGCGTCGTCGTTCATCGCGCTGCCGACGGCCGGGTTGCCGGTCCGCACGTTCGGCACGATCGCCGTTCGGCTGGCGCAGCCGGACGCAAGTCGCACGTTGGCGGCTGGATTCGCGTACGAGTACAAGGACGGCGCGGGTTGCGTGCGCTTGCAGCCGCGGAGCCTGTACCGGAGCGGCGGCTATGTGGTGGAGAACGCGGATAGCGCGAGCGTGCTCGACGGCATGGTGAGAGGGTACCTGTACCAGCGTGCGGCACCACTGTGCGGGGAGACCCGGGTGTTTCACTTGGAATCCGTCGACTGAGATGCTGACCGCGCGTCGCGTGCTTGCCACCGTCGGGAACTAATGGTAGGGTAGTCTCGTGTAGCAACGCACAAACCGCACAAGTTGCACGCCTCTGGGGCGTCGAATGAACGCTGGCCGCCGGAGCGTTCCGACGCTTCCTGTACCGATCCTGCGTGACGCCGTCGCGCGGGAAACCGCCGGTCTCTCGCTGCGCCGGGCGGCAGGCGAGATCAGCGTGAGCCCCAACGGGCTGCGGAACTTCCTCAAAGGCTCGGTTCCCCATCCCGCCACGCGCGCGAAATTCGAGCGCTGGCTGGCAGTCCGTGGCCGGGGCAGCAGGCCGCCCAGCATCGGGCAGTTGGTCCGCCTGGTGAGCGAGCTGGCGGCGGAGTTGTCGCCCGGCCAGGGGGCGCAACTGGGCCGCGACATCGCCGATCTGCTGGCCCGCGCCTACGAGGTGCGGCGGCAGGGAGCGCCCCGCTGGGTCGTCGAGCTGGTGCGGCATTACCGGCCGCGCAACCGCAAGAGCGCGTCCGACGTCGCCTGAAGCGACTCAGAGCTCCAGCGCCCGCTGGGGCGGCGCCTGCCGCGGCCGGTAGCGGTCCATCATGCCGGCGTTGACAGGAAACCCGAATCGTGCCTGCAGGTCCTGGATGCGCGCGGCGAGTGCGCGCGCGTACGCACGCGGAGCCCCGCTGCGATCGTGATAGGCGCGACGGTAGCGCTCCTCGAGCCGGGGGAATCGCTGTTCGAGGAGCGGCAGAAACCGCTCCCGCACCGCCGGGTAGAGGCGCAGCGGACCGGCGTGCACGAAGCGCGCCCCAGCCGCCCGTGCTGCCCGGAACAGGGCGTCCAGGTGGGGAACGTCGTCGCTGATTCCCGGAAGCACCGGTGCCACGATCAACCCCGCGTTGAGTCCCGCCGCAACGAGCGTCCGGAGGGCCCGCAGCCGCACCGCGGGAATGGGTGAGCGGGCCTCCACCGTCTTGACGAGCGCCGCGTCGACCGAGATGAGGGAAACGTGGATCTCGAGATCGTTGCGTTGCTGCAATCGGCGCAGCACGTCGACGTCCCGGGTGATCAGCGCGCTCTTGGTGATGATGCCGACGTTCAACCGCTCGCAGCGCGCCAGGCGCGTGATGATCTGTCGCGTGAGCCGGAAGCGCCGCTCGGCCGGCTGGTAAGGATCGGTCGCGGTACCGATGACGATCGGGGCGGCCGCGCCGTCGGGCCGAGCGGCGGACCGGAAATACCGCCGCAGGTCGGCTTCCAGCGCAGCCAGCGCCTGTTGCTTGACGAAAATGCGCCGCTCGAACGCCTCCCACCCGTGCGCTCCCCGGAAATCGCGAAACTCCGCGTCGTCGAGCCGCCCCGCGTCGTGCGCGCGCTCCACCGCGTAGCGGTGGGCGTAGCGGGCGTAGCAGTAGCTGCAGCCAAACTCGCACCCGACGTAGGGGTTCAGGGACCAGAAGTCGACGCCCGTCTGCTGCGGTGAATTGAGCACCGACTTGGGCTCGAGCGCCACGAACGAGGTGCCGCGGAGCCGCGCGTCGAGCACCGGAAGGGCGGATGGCCGGACCGGCGGACCGGCGTCCTGTAGCAACGGGAGCTGAACGACGAGACGCTCCCGACCGCCTGACCGCCCGTCCGCCTCTCCGCCGGCGTTCAGCCGCATCTCGCCCATCCGCATTGCACGCAGACGAGGCAGGCCGATTGGCGGACCAGGCCCGCTCCACAGTCGGGGCAGACCGCGGCCTGGTGGGGGAGACGGGCGAGGGGCGACGCGTGGACGGGCTCGGGCAAATGCGGTGGCGACTGGGGTTCTCGCATATTCGGTGTTTGTTCGGGTGCGAGGCCCAATATTGCCCCCCTCCATGCGACTGGCAAGGGGAGGGGGTCTGGAGGACTAGGCTGGTGCGCGCCCCCGGCGAACCGTCGCCCGCCATCCGAAGTACACCGGCACGCCCAGCACGACCAGGCCGAGACCGAGAAAGCTGTAGGTGCGGGTGGCGTCTTGCGTGAGGAGATCCGCGGCGATCACAGCGGTGGCGAGCACATACACCGCGGGGAGCCAGGGGTAGGCCGGCGTGCGCACCGGCCGCGGTGCCGCGGGCCGCTTGACGCGCAGCGTGAACAACCCGAGGGCGGTGAGCCCGTAGAACACGAGCGCCGCGAAGATCACGAAGTTCAGGAGCTGCGTGTACGTCCCCGACAGGCACAACACGCTCGTCCATACCGCCTGGACGACGAGCGCGGCGGCGGGCGTCTTGTGCCGCGGGTGCAGTACGCCGGCGGACCGGAAGAACAGATCGTCGCGCGCCATCGCGTAGTACACGCGCGCGCCGGACAGGATCAGGCCGTTGTTGCATCCGAACGTGGAGATCATGATGGCCGCCGCCATGAGCTTGAGCCCCGAATCGCCAAGCATCGCCTGCAGCGCGGCGGTGCCGACCCGGTCTTGGGGCGCGTTGGCGAGGGCGGCGCCCGGCAGCACGCTCAGATACGCGACGTTGGCGAGCAGATAGAGCACGGTGACGATCAGCACTCCCGCCCCCATCGCGAGCGGCAGGTCGCGCTCCGGGTTCTTGAGCTCGCTGCCCGCGAAGCCGACGTTGTTCCACGCATCCATCGAGAAGAGCGACCCGACCATCGCGGCGCCGACGGCACCGATGCCGACGGCGGCGCCGCCTGTCGCCCAGAAGTTGCCCCCGAAGTTCGCAGCCAGGGCCTCGGCGTTCCGGCCGATGGTGAGGCCGAGCAAGATCAGCAGCGCTAGGGCGCCGGTCTTGACCGCCGTGAGC
Source organism: Gemmatimonadota bacterium (assembly GCA_016880225.1). Classification (GTDB taxonomy): domain Bacteria; phylum Gemmatimonadota; class Gemmatimonadetes; order Gemmatimonadales; family GWC2-71-9; genus AG41. Next base: position 14,606 of record JAEHDT010000263.1, read on the forward strand.
GTCGTCTGGATGATCGCCGCCGTGCGCACGCCGCGCACGTTGATCCAGGTCAGGAGCAGGACCGAGAGCACGGCGAGGATGCGCTGCGGCGACAAACCGACCGCGATGTCGCCGATCGGCTTGGGAAAGTGCAGGGTCGTGCCGAAGAACACGTCGGGCGAGAGGCCCGGCCAGAACACCGCGGTGAACCGCGCGAACGCGACGGCGACCGCCGCGATGGTGCCGGTCTGGATCACGACGAACAGGGTCCAGCCGTACAGGTAGCCGAACAGGGGCGAGATACCCTCGCGCAGGTAGACGTATTGCCCGCCCGCCCGGGGGAACATCGCCGCCAGCTCGCCGTAGGTGAGCGCGCCCATCAACGTGACGATGCCCGAGGCGGCCCACACCACCAGCAGCAGGCCCGGCGCGTGCACCTCGCGGAGGATCTCGGCCGAGACGATGAAGATCCCCGATCCGATCATCGACCCGACGACGAGGGCGGTGGCGTCGAGCCGGGAGATCGCCCTGACGAACTCGGTCTGACCCTGTTGCGTCGTCGCCATTTGTCCGGCTCCCATGCGGTCGAGGTGTGCAGGGCTAACCTAGTGGCTCCCGGCCGGCGCCGCTATGTTGTCGCACGCCGGATTCATCCATCAACGAGGGAGGGGACGACCGTGCGTCTGTTGCCCCGGGAAGAAGAGTTCTTCGATCTGTTCGTCGCGGTCGCGACACGCAGCCTGGAAGCGGCGCGGCACTTGCACGAGTTGTTCGCCGTGCCCCCCGAGCGCCGCGTTCCGCACGTCGAGGCGATCAAGCGGCTGGAGCACGAGTGCGATCAGGTCACCCACGAGGTGGTGAACCGGCTCGACCGCACGTTCATCACGCCGCTCGACCGCGAGGACATCCACCAGCTCGCGTCCGATCTCGACGACGTGATGGACGCGATCGACGGCACCGCGCGGCGGTCCCAGATCTTCCACCTGGGTGTCGCGCCCCAGGGCGTCAAGCAGCTCACCGAGGTGATCCAACGGATGGTGGCCGTGCTCGCCGACGGCGTCGGTCGCCTGAAGAAGGGCGACGACGTGATGAAGTACTGCATCGAGGCGAAGCAGCTCGAAGAAGAAGGGGACGCGATCTACCACGAGTCGCTGGGCCGCATGTTCGAGACCGAGCGGGATGCCCTCGAGGTCATCAAGTGGAAGGAGATCTACGACAACCTGGAGCGCACGCTCGACGAGTCGGAGGACGTGGCGAACGACCTCGAGTCCATCACCCTCAAGCACGCCTGATGCCGGGCACCGTCTGGTTCGTGCTCGCGATCATTCTGATCGCGCTCACCTTCGACTTCATCAATGGATTTCACGACGCGGCGAACTCGATCGCTACCGTCGTTTCCACGCGCGTGTTGTCGCCGAGCGCCGCCGTCGTCTGGGCGGCCGCGTTCAACTTCATCGCGGTATTCCTGTTCGGGACCGCGGTGGCCAAGACGATGGGGCAGGGCCTCGTCGACATCACGGTGGTAGACGGCACGGTGATCCTGGCGGGCCTGATCGGCGCCATCGTGTGGGATCTGATCACGTGGTGGCTGGGACTGCCGACGTCGTCCTCCCACGCCTTGATCGGCGGCTATGCGGGCGCGGCGGTCGCCAAGGCCGGGGTCACGGCCCTGCTGTTGCCAGGGAAGTGGATCGCGACGCTCGTGTTCATCGTGGTGGCGCCGGTCATGGGCCTGGTGCTGGCGCTCGCCCTGACCGTCGCGCTGTCGTGGGCGCTGCGGCGGTCGCTGCCGCGCAAGGTGGACCGCGCGTTCCGCGCCCTTCAGCTCGCGTCCGCCGCCGCCTACTCGCTCGGCCACGGCTCTAACGACGCCCAGAAGACCATGGGCATCATCGTCGGTCTGCTGGTCGCGGAGCAACGGAAGTTCGTGGACTTCCCGATACGAGCCCTCCACCTCACCGACGTGAGCGCCGTGCCGGCGTGGGTGATCCTGCTGTGTGGCGCCGCCATGGGAGTGGGCACGATGTCGGGCGGCTGGCGCATCGTGCGGACCATGGGGCAGCGGCTCACCAGGCTCAACCCGTTCGGTGGCTTCTGCGCCGAGACGAGTGGTGCGATCACCTTGTTCGTCGCCTCGCATTTCGGCATCCCCGTCAGCACCACCCACACGATCACCGGCGCCATC
>JAEHDT010000264.1 GCA_016880225.1 Gemmatimonadota bacterium
AGCGGGTCCGCCGCCGCATCGCGAGTCGAGAGCGGGGCGAGCCCCCAGCGGTGCTCGATCAGCGCGAGAATCGACGTCGTGTCGTAGCGGTGATGGTCCACCACCCCCTTGCGCGCGAAGGGCGAGATCACGATCGCCGGCACCCGGGAGCCCGGCCCCCAGCGGTCGACCACCGGCGGTGCGACGTGATCCCAGAACCCGCCGTGCTCGTCGTACGTGATGATGATCGCCGTGTGGTTCCAGTGCGGGCTCGAGCGGACCGCCTCGATGAGCTGCTCGACGTGGTTTTCACCGGTAATGACGTCCGTATAGCCGGGGTGCTCGTTGTCGAGGCCGTACGGCTTGACGAACGACACGGCTGGGAGTTGTCCGGTCCGCAGGGCTGCGACGAAGTCCTGCTCGTCCTTCAGGTGCTCGGCCTTCGCTGCGGTGCCGTCCGCATACTTCGCGAAGAACGCGAACGGTTGGTGATGGAACTGGAACAGCGGGCCCGCGTGCCCCGCCACTGCGTCGTTCCAGCCGCCCGAGTACCAGGCCCAGGAAACGCCCTTCTCGGATAGCCGGTCGCCGATGGTCGCGAACGTCTGGTTCGGGACCAGCTGTTCCTGCGGCACGCCGCCGGGATGAGGGGTGTTCACGGTGAAGGCGGTGTTGACGGCGTAGCCGTCGGGTGTCACGAAGCCGTCCCGTACGAGGTTGCCGGCTGCGTCGAGCCGCGCGACGACGCTCGCCGGCGCGTTCGGGAACACGGGCGTCCGCGCGGCGATCAGCCAGAAGTGATTCAAGAACGAGCCCCCGAACGCCGCGTGGAAGAAGTTGTCGCACAGCGTGTAGCGGGCCGCCTCGGCCGCCAGCGGCAGGCCGGCGGTGTGGTAGAAGCCCATCACGAGACCCTTGGCGTCGCTCACCAGGGCGAACCTGTCCATCCGGCCGCCGTCGATCTGGAGCTGCTCCTGATAGAAGCGGTGCACCAAATCCCGCGTGGGGACGTTCGCCGCAACGAACTGCTCGATGCTGAAGGGTGCATTCGGCAGGGTGGTCGGGATGGACGCCATGCCGGGCACCGCCGGCAGCGTCGCGAACGCGGCGCCCGACGCGTCCACTTGAAGCGGCGCACCGGCCGCGGCCGCGAGCCCGTCGGCGCCCGGAAACTCGCCGTACAGGTTGTCGAAGCTGCGATTCTCGAGGTAGATCACCACGATGTGGTCGAGTGCGCGCAGGGCCGGGTCACCGTCGCGTCCCGGATCGGCGACGCGCGCGGCGGCGAGCGGGGCAGGCCGCGCCACGCGGTCCGAGTCGCAGCTGGCGAGCCCGGCGAGTGCCGCGGCGACGAAGAAGGCGCACTTCGTGCGATGATGGGGCATACGTCCTCCGGTGTGGGAATGCGGCATGCTGCGGAGCGTCCGAAGGATCGATGCGTCGTGTCACGACGCGTCGAGCATGAGGCCGAAACTGCGTAACGATCGGGCAACGGGCGCGCACCCCCGCGCGCGTTGCCGCGTGGTGACCGCCGTGTCACGAGCCCGTGACGCCGTCCCCGGATCGTTCGATCCGCGGGAGGGACATCATGGACGATCTGGAACAGGCGGCCGCCCACGTCCGTGGACGGCCGTTCGTCTGGTTCATTCGCGTCGCGCTGAGCGGGCTGCTGCTCCTGATCCTCGCCACACTGGTCGGCGGCATCGCCGCGGTCGCGTGGGAGCTGCGGCGGCTGTTCGCGGACGACGTGGAACTGGTGCTGCGTCACGTGTTGATCGGGATCCTGATCCTGCTGGCGGTGGTCGAGGTGTTCAAGACTTCGCTCGCCTACCTCACCCAGGGGCGCGTCAAGGTGACGTTCATCGTCGACACTATTCTGGTGGTGATGTTGACGGAGATCATCTCGCTGTGGCTGCGCGGGGGGGACTGGCGGTCGTTCGCCCTGCTCCTCGCCGTGATCGGTGTGTTGGGGGGCGTGCGCGTGCTGGCGGTGCGGTTTTCGCCCTCGTCGCCGGCGCCTCCAGCCGAGGCCGCGACGGCTCCGGACTCCTGAGCGCGCCCCCGGCGCGCCGTTACCGACTCGTTACACGCGCCGCGCCCACCCGTGACGGGCACGCATTCGCTTTCCCTCCGATGCAGCGACACCACACTCACTCAATCCCCAAGGAGGGGAGACAGCCAATGGCGTTCTCCTATCGTCGGGCGCTCTGGCCTGCCCTGGCGGCCGCCGCGCTGCGCGCCGTGCCGCTCGCCGCGCAGGCTCCCGCGCCGCCGCAGGTGTCGGTCGGCGGCCTCGCCTACACACAGTTCGTCTACCAGCTCAAGGACACGCTGAACCACATCAACAACTTCGACGTCACGCGCGCGTACGTGAACGTGATCGGCAAGTTCTCGGGCGGCGTCGGCACGCGCGTCACGGCGGACATCTATCGCAACGCCGATGGCTCGCTCGGCTACCGGCTCAAGTACGCCTACGCCGCGTACACGCCGAGCGGCAGTCCGCTCACCTACAAGGTCGGCCAGATCCACACGCCATGGCTCGATTGGGAAGAGGCGCTGTGGGACTACCGCATGCAGGGCAGCATGGCCCTCGAGCGGGGATTCATGACAGGGACCGGCACCCAATCGGGGTACGTATCCTCGTCCGATTTTGGCGTGGGCGTGGACGGCAAGTGGGGCCCCGACAAGGTGAACTTCCAGCTCACGGTAGTGAACGGCGAGACCTACAACAAGGCGCCCGGCGACAAGGGCAAGGACGTCGACGGTCGGATCTCGATTCGCGTGCTCGATACCGATGATTCGAGCCGGGTGGGCGGACTGCGCGTGACGGGCTACGCTCAGTACGGACGGGCCACGGGCGGCGTCGAGCGCAACCGCTTCCTCGGCATGGTGTCGTACCGCTCGAAGCAGATCACCCTCGCGGGCGAAGCTGCCGTCACGCAGGACGGCGCCCTCGGCGCCGCCGCCGGCCACGTCTACAGCGCCTTCGGCGTCTACAAGTTCCCGCACTCCAAGGCCGCGGTCCTCGCCCGGGTGGACATCGCGGACGCGCAGGCCGGGGTCGCCGACAGGCAGACCCGATTGATCGGCGGCGTGTCGTATCAGCTCAGTCCCAACTGGCGGCTGCTCGGCGACTGGGATTACGTCAGCTTCCAGGGCACACCCAACCCGGCGCAGGAAGCGGTCCGCTCGCAGGCCCTGTTCCAGACCCAGTTCACGTTCTAACCAGGACGAGGTACTCACGTATGCAAAAGTCTCCCCTGATCGCGCTGGCCGCCGTCCTGACGCTCGCCGCCTCCCCTCCGGCGGCCGCGCAGGTCAAGCTCACCGGCGCCGGCGCGACCTTCCCGAACATCATCTATCAGGATTGGATCATCGCGTACAACCGCGCCCATCCGGACGTGCAGCTCAACTATCAGTCGATCGGCTCGGGCGGCGGCATCCGGCAGTTTTCGGACGGCACGGTCGATTTCGGCGGGAGCGACGCCCCGATGAGCGACTCGGCGATCGCCGCGATCGGCGGCAACGTGCTGCACATCCCGACCGTGCTCGGCGCGGTCGTCGTGACCTACAACCTGCCCGAGGTCAAACAGCCGCTGCGCTTCACGCCCGACGTGGTGGCGGACATCTTCCTCGGGAAGATCACGAAGTGGAGCGACGCCCGCATCACCTCGGTCAATCCCGGCGTCAAGCTGCCGGGCCAGGATATCCTCGTCGCCCACCGCTCCGACGGCTCGGGCACATCGTACATCTTCACCGACTACCTCTCGAAGGTCAGCCCCGAGTGGGCCCAGAAGGTCGGCAAGGGGACCTCGGTCAACTGGCCCGTGGGCCTCGGGGGCAAGGGCAACGAGGGCGTGTCAGCGACGGTGAGCCAGACGCCCGGCGCCATCGGCTACATCGAGCTCGGGTACGCCGTGGCCAACAAGCTGCCGGCGGCGGTGCTGCGCAACCAGGCCAACGTGTTCGTCACGCCGACGCTCGCCTCGACCACCGCGGCGCTCGCCGGCGCCATGAAGGCGATGGATCCGAGCACGGACTTCCGGGTGTCCATCACCAACCCGGCGGGGAAGGACGCCTACCCGATCGCCTCGATGACGTACTTGCTGCTGCACAAGACGTACGGCGACGCCACGAAGACCCGCGAGCTCGTGAAGTACGTCTGGTGGGCGGAGACACAGGGACAGGCACGCGCCGAGCCGCTGGGCTACGCCCCGCTCCCCAAGGCCCTCCAGCCTTGGATCGAAGCGCGCCTCAAGTCCATCAGCGTCGACGGCAAGTCGGTCTGGACTACGGCAGCCCGGTAACCCCTCCTTCCGGCTGCCGGTTTCACCCCCCCCGCACGGCGGTATTCGCCTGCGGGGGTGATTTCGTCCCGGCGTCGTTACAGTCCCGTGACACGCGGCGGATACGTTTC
>JAEHDT010000265.1 GCA_016880225.1 Gemmatimonadota bacterium
CTCGTAGCACCCGCGCCGGAACCAGGTTGGCCGCGTGCGCCGGACCCGACGCTCGGTCTCGAACGCGATACGGGGCACGAGCCGGCCCGGCTCGATCAGCGCGCGCAGGCGCCGCGCCGGATCCGACGTTCCCGCGAGCGCCTGCTTGCCCTCCAATTCGGGGACGTCCGCCTCGAACGTCTGTGGCGGGGCCAACGGAACGGCGCCTTCCCATCGGCCGACCGTGCGCAGCGTCAGGATACGCCGGTCGTCGATCCGGGTGCGAAACCGACAGGTGACTCCGCGCCGGCGCAGTGCCCAATCCGCCGAATCGAAGTACACGTCACGCTGGAAGAACTGCTCAACCCCGTCGGAGCGCAGGCCGAGGGGCATTTGCTCGCCTACCATCCGGTTGAGCAGGTCCAGCGTCGGGACGTCGCCCCTCCACTCCGGTGTCATGGCTAGTATGCGAACCCGGCCCGCGCGTACACGCGTGTCCCCTCGCTGCTGTGCGCCGCAGCCACGGATACCGTGTTGGTGGGGCTCAGGAATGAGAACCAAACGCCGCCGCCGACCGCCGCGTGCCAGCGGTCCGAGGTCTCGCCGGAGAGATACACGCGGCCGGCATCTCCAAGGCCGAACACACCCAGCTGGCCGGGGACGAGCACGAAGAATTTCGCCACCGACAGGCGCAGCTCCGCGCTCCCATACAGGGCGGCGTCACCGGCGAAGCGGTGCTCGGCGAACCCGCGCACCGTCGTCGCCCCTCCGACGTACGCAGCCTCGTGAAGCGGGTGGGTCCCCCACACCTTCTTCCCGGCGACGCGCAAGGCGAGAGTCGGGCTCAACGGTAAGCGGGCCGTCAGGTACGATCTCGCCTCGGCATGGCCTTCTCCGAATGCCTGCGTCACATCCCAGGCCCGTGGGTAGAACGTCCCGCCGAGCCCGAACCAGACGCCACGGCTTGTCGCCCGGGGCCGGTCGCACGCGTCGACGTGGAATTCCGCTCCCGCACCGACCTGCCCGAAATCTCCGACGCCGTACGGCCGGACACTGTCGATCAACGTGCCGACGTCGAGATTGGTGTGAGCGAACCTGGCGAGCGGGCCGAAGGAAAGGCTGGCGACCGGCGAGAGCACGAACCGCACCGCCGGGGCGATGAGGTACTGCTGCTGCTTCACCTTGTAGAAGTCGGTCACCTCGGTGTTGGCAGTCTCGTTGCCGAAGCCGTAGAAGCGCAACACCTCGATTCCCGAAGCGCGCATCTCGAGGGTGAGCACGGCGGGAGGCGCGACACCGCGGAATTCGCCGCTGAACTCCGCCCGGTACGTCCGTGCCGCCGTCGCGTAGCCCGCGCGCATTCTGACGTGGGAGTTGTACGGCAGCCGGCGGAAGTCATACCCGGTCCCGTCTGCTCCCCAGCCGACGAACAGGCCGATGTCCGGCGAGTACGCCACCCAAGTCAGCGGCATCCACCGGGAGCCCCAATCGCGGGGGACGGCGAGCGTCGAGGTGTCGCGGGGCGGGTCGTCATAGTGCCGGCGGTCCACCACCGTCCCCGGCCCTCTCCGGAACCGGTTGTTGCCCCGGTCGTCGTGGAAGTGCGTTACGCCTGCCTTCGACGAGTCCGTCAGGGTGTCGTCGCCCCCGCCGCCGATCACGCGAACGAGGGGGCCTGACCCGCCGGTGCCGCGGACGACGACCGCGTCGTCATCCCCGTGCAGGAAGAGACGGATCTCCTCGGTGTCGCGGCGATCGAACGTCCGGTGGTAGAACGGTGCGTCCCCCGAGCGGGCCGACAGGCGCACCGAGATCCGCCCGCCCGCCAGGCGCTCGACGTCGGCGACGTCGGGTTCGTCCGTGCCGTGGATCTCGACGACACCGGCGAGCAGGCGGTAGTACCGCGCGGCGATTTCGGGCAGGTGATCGCGGCGCCGGCGCAGCGCGCGCGCGAGCGCAGCCCCGTTACGGCTGTAGTACTCCGGGGGGAGGCGGCGGACGGCGGCGTCGATGACGGAGTCGGTGAGCCGCGCTTGAATGGCCGCCGCGGTCGAGTCCCACACCGGCTTTTCGAGGTCCACGAGGAGCCGGCGGTCGGGAACGGCGCCCGCCAAGGTCAGCCGCCAAATGCTCGGGTAGTCGTCGCCGAACCCCACGAGCTGCGGCCAATAGAACCCCGTGAGCCAGACGAGCAGGCCGTCGAGCCGCGCGAACGCCTGGTCACGGTCGCGCGGGATGGGTCGCCACGTGTGCACGGCGCCCGAGTCGAAACGCGCCCAGCGCCACTGATCGTGGTGTCGGTCCCAGTCGCCGATGTAGACATCCATCAACCGGGCGGCGAGGAATGCGCGCGAGTC
>JAEHDT010000266.1 GCA_016880225.1 Gemmatimonadota bacterium
CCGAGCCCCGAGCCCCTACTCACGAGCCCCCCTGCACAAGCTCGACCGCATCGGGCTGCAGCTGTACACGGTGCGCCACCAGATGGAGAAGGACTTCGAGGGGACGATCGCGCGCGTCGCCGCGACCGGCTACCGCGAAGTCGAGTTCGCGGGCTACTTCGGCCGCAACCCGCGCGACGTGCGCGCCCTGCTGGACCACCACGGGCTCTCGGCGCCCTCGGCGCACGTGTCGCTCGCCCCCGACCAGTGGCGCGCGGCGCTCGAAGCCGCCCCGATCGTCGGGCACCGCTACCTCGTGATCGCGTGGATCCCCCCGGAAGAGCGCCGCACCCTCGACGACTACAAGCGTGCCGCGGAGCGCCTCACCCACGCCGCGGCGGACGCGCACGCCGCGGGGCTCCGGTTCGCGTATCACAACCACGACTTCGAGTTTCAGCCGCTCGAAGGGCGGCTCCCGTACGACGTCCTTCTCGCTGGCACCGATCCGACGCTGGTCCAGCTGGAAATGGACCTGTACTGGACCGTGAAGGGTGGACAGGATCCCCTGGCGTACTTCGCGCGCTGGCCGGGACGGTTCCCGATGGTGCACGTGAAGGACGGCGGGCCCCCGCCGGAGCGCCGCATCGTGGACGTGGGCTCGGGAACGATCGACTTCAGGAGGATCTTCGCGCACGCCGACCAGGCGGGGATCAAACACTACTTCGTGGAGCACGACGAGCCGTCGGACCCGTTCGCGTCGATTCGCGCGAGCTACGGCTACTTGAAACGGCTGGAATTCTAATGGTCACCCGCCGGCGGGTGCTGGAGCTCCTTGGCGCAGCTGCGTTCGGTCCCCAGGCTAAGGCCTGGGCTCGGCCCGACGCTGCCCTGAAGGGCAGTGCTCGGTCGAGCGCGCCCTTGAGGGTGGGACGGCTCAAGCAGTCCGTCTCCCGCTGGCCCTACCAGGCCATCCCGCTGCCGGCATTCTGCCGCGCGGCCGCGGCGATGGGGCTCGCGGGGATCGACTTGCTCCAACCCGAGGACTGGGACCCGGTGCGCAAATCCGGCCTGGTCTGCTCCATGGGCTATCCCACCGCCCGCGGGGACTTCATCGCGACGGGGTTCAACAATCGGGCGAATCACGCGATGCTCCTGCGAGAGCTCGAGGAGACGATCCCGGCGGCCGCCCGCCACGGCGTTCCCAACGTGATCGCAATGTTCGGCAACCGCCGCGGCAGGAGCGACGGGGACGCCATCGACGCGTGCGTCGCCGGGCTCGGCGCCATCAAGGCGCTGGCCGAAGAGCAGCGAGTCACGATCTGCCTCGAGCTCTTGAACAGCAGGGTGGATCACGCGGACTATCAGGGCGACCGGACGGCGTTCGGCGTCGCCGTGGTGCAGGCCGTCGGCTCGCCACGCGTCAAGCTGCTGTACGACATCTACCACATGCAGATCATGGAAGGCGACATCATTCGCACGATCCGCGACAACCGGGAGTGGATCGGCCACTTCCACACGGGGGGCGTGCCCGGGCGCCACGAGCTGGATGGCACGCAGGAGCTGAACTGGCGCGCGGTCGCCACCGCCATCGCCGACACCGGCTTCACCGGCTTCCTGGCGCACGAGTTCGTCCCGACCCGCGATCCGCTCACGTCGCTCCGCGAGGCGGTCGCCACGTGCAACGTCTAACGAGACAGGTGCGAGCTTGATCTACGACGTGTGCATCGTCGGCTCCGGCGCCGGCGGCGGGATGGCGGCCCATGCGCTCACGCGCGCCGGCGCCAACGTGATCCTGCTCGAGGCCGGCCAGCCGTGGGACAACGCGAAGGACTCGGCGATGCTCACCTGGCCGTACGAGTCGCCGCGCCGGGGCAAGTCAACGGTCGAGCGGCCGTTCGGCGAGTTCGACGCCTGCATCGGCGGCTGGGAGCTCCCCGGGGAACCCTACACCCGGGCGCCCGGGACCGAGTTCAGCTGGTGGCGCGCGCGCATGGTAGGCGGCCGCACCAACCACTGGGGCCGCATCTCCCTGCGGTTCGGGCCCTACGACTTCAAGCGCCGGAGCCGGGATGGGTTGGGGGACGACTGGCCGATCGGCTACGACGATGTCGCGCCGTTCTACGACAAGGTCGACCGCCTGATCGGCGTCTTCGGCTCGAACGAGCATCTCCCGAACGAGCCGAACGGCATCTTCCTGCCCCCGCCCCGCCCGCGCTGCCACGAGCTGCTCGTGAAGCGGGCCGCCGACAAGCTGGGGGTGACCTGCATCCCGGCGCGGCTTTCCATCCTCACGCGGCCCTTGAACGGCCGGGCGGCGTGCCACTTTTGCGGCCAGTGCAACCGCGGCTGCCGCGTGAACGCGAACTTCACGGCGACCAACGTGCTGATCGTCCCTGCCCTCGCCACGGGGAGGCTCACGCTCCTCACCAACGCCATGGCGCGTGAAGTCACGGTGGACAAGACGGGCCGCGCGACCGGCGTCGCGTACGTCGACAAGACGGCGGGCGACGATCGCCACGTGCAGGCAAAGGTGGTCGTGCTCGCCGCGAGCGCCCTCGAGACCGCCCGGCTGCTCCTCAACTCCAGGTCGTCGCGCTTCCCCGACGGGCTCGCGAACTCGAGCGGCACCGTCGGGAAGTACATCACCGACACGACCGGTACCGACGTCACCGGGTTCATCCCGAGGATGACGGACCACGTGCCGCACAACCACGACGGCGTGGGGGGCATGCATCTCTACATGCCGTGGTGGCTCGACAACGCGAAGCTGGACTTCCCGCGCGGCTATCACATCGAGGTGTGGGGCGGCACTCAGGTGCCGTCGTACGGCTTCCTCGCCGGGATTCACCGCTACCCCGGGGGCGGCGGCTACGGCAAGCAGCTCAAGGACGACTACCGCCGCTACTACGGCGCCACGATCGGCCTTTCGGGCCGGGGCGAGATGATCCCCAACGACGACACCTACTGCGAAATCGACCCGCACACCGTGGACCGCTGGGGCATCCCGGTACTGCGGTTCCACTGGAAGTGGTCGGACCACGAGTACAACCAGGTGAAGCACATGCAACAGACGTTCCGCGCGCTCATCGCCGAGATGGGCGGGGAGGCGTTCTCCCCGATGCCCGGTCCGGAGCGCGGCTACGGCATCGCGGCGGGGGGCGTCATCATCCACGAGCTGGGCGGCGCGCGCATGGGCGACGATCCCAAGACCTCGGTGACGAACCGCTGGTGCCAGGCGCACGACTGCAAGAACCTGTTCGTCGCCGACGGCGGGCCGTTCGTGTCGCAGGCCGACAAGAACCCGACGTGGACCATCCTCGCGCTCTCCCTGCGGACGAGCGCGTACATCGCGGACCAGATGAAGAACGGGGCGCTGGGATGAAGCGACGCGACGCGTTTCATCTCCTGGCGGTGGCGCCGCTCGCAACCGCCTTTCGCTGGGCGCCGGAGTCGGTGCGCGAGGCGTCCGCCCTGGCGCGCGAGGCCCTGGCGCGCGGCGCGACTTACGAACCGAAGCACTTCACGGCGCGCGAGTGGGACACCGTGCGCGTGCTCGTGGACCTGATCATCCCGAAGGACGAGCGCTCCGGCAGCGCGACGGATGCCGGCGTCCCGGAGTTCATGGATTTCATGCTCGGCGACGACCCTACTCTCGAGACGCCGATCCGGGGTGGGCTCGCCTGGCTCGACCACCAGTGCGACGACCGTTGGGGGAAGACGTTCCTCGCGTCCGGCGACGCCGAACGAATGGCGGTGCTGGACGACATCGCCTGGCCCAAGAAAGCGAAGCGTGAGCACGCGGCCGGGGTGGCCTTCTTCAACAGCTTCCGCGATCTCACCGCGTCGGGCTTCTTCTCGAGCAAACTCGGCGTGCAGGATCTGCGCTACATCGGCAACGCAGTCGTCCTCGAGTGGAAGGGCTGTCCCGCCGAGGCGCTCGCCAAGCTCGGCGTGCGCTACGAAGAGTGACCGAAAAACGCCAACGCACACAGGAGATACGGGAAACGTGACGGCCACGAAGCGCCTCGGAGTCGGATTCATCGGCAGCGGGTTCAACGCCCGCTTCCACCTGCAGGCCTTCCAGACCGTGCGCGATGCGGACGTGCTCGGCGTGTGGAGCCCCACCGCGAAGCGCGCGGAGGACGCAGCCGCGCTCGCTCGCCGCCTCGAGCTCGGGCCCGCCAAGCCGTACCGGTCCATCGCCGAGATGGTCGCCGATCCAGCCATCGACGCGATCTGGCTGTGCGGGCGCAACGACGCGCGCATCGAGAACGTGGAGGAGATCGTCGACGCCGTCACACGCGGCAGGGGCGCGCTCAAGGGGATCGCGGCCGAGAAGCCGCTGGCGCGCAACCTGGCCGAAGCGAGGCGGGTCGCCGAGATCGTGAAACAGGCCGGGATCCCCCATGGCTACCTGGAGAATCAGGTCTTCGCCCCCGCAGTGGCGCAGGGACGCGCGATCATCTGGGCGCGGGGCGCGTCGCTGACGGGGCGCCCGTATCTGGCCCGGGCGGCCGAGGAGCACAGCGGACCCCACATGCCGTGGTTCTGGCAGGGCAAGCTGCAGGGCGGCGGCGTGCTGAACGACATGATGTGCCACTCATCCCTCGTGATCCGGCACCTGCTCACGAAGCCGGGCGCGCCGCTCTCGTCGGTACGCCCGGTGCGAGTGACGGGGCACATCGCGAGCCTCAAGTGGACCCGGCCCCACTACGCGAAGCGCTTGCAGCAGGCGATGGGCAAGGACGTCGACTACACGAAGGCGCCGTCGGAGGACTTCGCGAGCCTCGCCGTCGAGTTCGAAACGGACGACGGCCTCACCGTGTTCGGCGAGGCGACCACGTCCTGGAGCTTCGTCGGGGCCGGCCTGCGCCTCTCGGCCGAGCTGCTCGGCCCCGAATACTCGATGTCGTGGAACACGCTCGACAGCCCCTTGAAGCTGTTCTTCAGCCGCGAGGTGCAGGGGAAGGCGGGTGAGGATCTGGTGGAGAAGCAGAACGCAGAGATCGGCCTCATGCCTGTGGTCACGGGCGAGGCGGGAGTGTACGGCTACGAAGCCGAGGATCGGCACTTCGTGCGCGTCTTTCTCGGCCGCGAGCCGCCGCAGCTCACGTTCGACGACGGCGTCGAGGTGGTGAGAGTCCTGATGACCGCCTACATGAGCGCGGAGCAGGGCAAGACGCTCACGTATCCCCCGGCGGGCCTCGAGAAGTTCGTGCCGGCGGTCGCGAAGGGAACCTGGAAACCGTGAGCGCCGGGCGCTCCCCTAACGTCTGCCGGCCCCTGCGCGTAGCTTGTGTGACCCGTTCCGGAGGACACGCCCCATGACCCGCTTGCGAGCCATGCTCACCGCGCCGATCCTGGCCGCCCTCGCACCGGCGCCGGCCGCCGCCCAGCAACCGGCCGCGCCCGCTCCGGCGCTCGCCGCGGGAGCGGTGGCGCCCGACTTCGCCTTGCCGGGCGCGACCCGCTACGGCGTGCTCAAGGCGCCGATCCACCTGAGCGATTTCAAGGGGAAAACAGTCGTGCTCGCCTTCTTCTATAAGGCGCGCACCAAAGGGTGAACGATCCAAATGCATGCGTACCGTGATCAGTACGCACAGCTGTTTCACGATGGGCGCGGCGTGGTGCTCATCGGCATCAGCGTGGACAACGTGGATACCCTCGCGGCGTGGTCCAGGGACGACGAGTTCCCCTTCCTGTTCGCGAGCGATACGGGGGGCGTGATCGGCAAGGCGTACGGCGCCCACAACCCGAAGTACGCAATGGACGTCCGCAACCTGTTCGTGGTGGGGCCGGACGGCAGGATCGCCTACACCATGGCGCCGTTCCGGGAGATCGACCCGCAGTCCTACAAGGATCTTGCGGCGGCGATCGATCGCGTCACCCCCAAGCCGGCCGAGGGAGAGTAGCGACCTACTTCCCGGCGACGCGCTCGAGCACGGCCGTGAGGTCCTGCTCGGCGCCGGCGCCGGTATAGGCGACCTTCCCGCTCCGGTCGAGCACCACGATGTACGACGTCGTCGGCGCCTGATACGCGCGCACGGCCGCACCGTTCGCGTCGAACAACACTGGGAACGGCAACGGGTGGTCCGCCAGATGGCGCCTGATCGAGGCGGGCGTTTCGTTCACGCCGACCCCGACCGCCACGAACTGCACCGTGCCGCCCCAGCGGGCATGCGCCGCCTTGAGCGAGGGCTCGAGCGCCCTGCACAGCGGGCACCACGTGGCCCAGAACTCGAGCATCACGGGCTGCTTGCCGACGTAGCGGCCGAGGTCAACGGGCTTGCCGTCGAGGTCCTGCACCGCGACGGCGGGCGCCGTGGCTCCCACCGCCAGGCCGATGTCCTGCGCGGCGAGCGCCACCGGCAGCGTCAACACGGTCGCGAGTGCCAGTCGGTATCTCGTCACAGCACCTGTCCCATCTGAATGAAGTAGTACTCCGCCATGCCGAGCAGCACCACGCCGGCCAGCTTCTTCACCCACACCATCCAGCTGCCGGCCCGGGGCAGCGCCGCCAGGCTTCCCGAGAACAACCCCACGACCACGAGCAGGGCGGTCATCCCGAGCGAGAATACGAACAAGTACACGAAGCCGAGCAATCCGCTCCGCGTGGTCGCGACCCAGGTGAGGACCGCGGCGAACGCCGGCGCGCCACACGGTGCCGCCACGATGCCGGAGGTGGCGCCCAGAAGGAAGACCGCCGGATACGAGCCACCCCCCAGTCCCCCCGCCCACCGCATGAGGCGCTGCGGCGCCGAAATGGGGATCACGTCCAGCATGGCAAGGCCAAAGACCAGCAGCAGGTTCCCGATCGCGAACCGCGCCCATGGGTTCGCGCTCACGGTGCCGAACAACGTCCCACTGAGGCCGGCGAGGAGACCGAGGATGGCGTAGAACAGGGCGAGCCCGGTCGCGTAGGCGAGCGTGAGGCGCGCGGTGCGGGCGCGGGACGCTCCGCCGGCGCTCGCGCCGGAGAGTATACCCGCCGTGATGGGGATCATCGGGTAGATGCAGGGCGTGAGGCTCGTCACCACGCCGGCACCGAACAGCGTGATGACGGCGATCAGCGGATGCTCGGCGAGCGTGCCGGCCAGTCCGTCGACCACGCGCTACGGCGTCCCTGGACCAGACTCGCGCGCCCCGGGGCGGAATGACACCGCGAAGAAGACCAGGACCGCCGCGGCGAACCCCGCGGGCAGCACCCAGAAGCTGGGCCACCGTGCGAGCGTCAGGCTCGCCGCGCCGCCGAGTAGCCGATTGTACACGTTGCCCGCGACCTGTGCGCCGATGAGCATGCCGACGCCGTAGGTGACCAGCACGAGGAACCCCTGGGCCTGCCCGCGCACCGCGGGGGTCGATTTCTTGTCGACGTAGATCTGCCCGGTGACGAAGAAGAAATCGTAACAGACGCCGTGGAGCATGATACCAATGGCGATGAGCCAGAAGACCGCGGTGGGCGCCGCGAGCGCAAACAGGGCGTAGCGCACGACCCAGGCGGCCATGCCCAACATGAGCATCTTCTTCACGCCCAGCCGCATGAAGAGGAGCGGCATGAGCAGCATGAAGACGACCTCGGACATCTGACCGAGCGACTGCGTCGCCGCGATCTTGGTGACGCCCGCGTCGCCCAGGAAGATCTGGGTGAAGTTGTAGTAGGCTGCCAGGGGAATGCACAACAAGAGCGAAGCGGCGATGAAGACGTAGAACGCGCGGTCGCCGAGCTGCGCCAGTGCGTCGAGGCCGACGATGCTCTTCACCGACACGCGCTGCCCCGCGCCCGGGGGCGGCGTGTGGGGCAGCGTGAAGCTGTACAGTCCGAGCACGACGCTCGCCACGGCCGTGGTGTACAGGGGCAACGCCGTCTGCTCCGGGACGGCGGACATCAGGCCGCCCAGCACGAGGCTGATGAACAACCCGGCGACGATCCAGCCGATGGTGCCGAACACCCGGATCAGGGGAAACTGCTGCTCCTGCGACTGGATGTGGTGAAACGCGAGGCTGTTGGCGAGGCCCAGGGTCGGCATGTAGCACAGGTTGTAGAACAGCAGCAGCAGGATGAACACCGCGGGCGCGCCCGTTGCCCGAGGCACGGCGAGCATCACCGCGCCGCCCAGGAGGTGGAGCACGCCCAGCACCTTCTCGGTGGCAAAGTAGCGGTCGGCGACGAGCCCGAGGAAGAACGGCGCGACGATGGCCGCGATCGGGTTCACCGTGTAGGGCCAGTGCGTGAGCGTCTCCATCCCATGGTGGGTCATGTACACGGCGATGGTCGTGTACCAAGCGCCCCAGATGAAGAACTGGAGGAACATCATGGCGGAGAGCCGCGCGCGGACGGTCACGGGAGCGTCCGGATCTTGATGTTGCGGTAGGCGACCCAGAAGTCGTGCTCCTGCAGACCGATGTAGCCTTCGCGATTGCGGCCGTAGTGCGGGTGGGGCGCGAACTTGCTCGCCTTGACCTTGGCCTCCCAGTCGGGGCTCCCCAACTCGTACTCTACCACCTTCACCCCGTTGAGCCAGTGCTCCACGTGCTGCCCCTTCACTACGAGCCGGACCTGGTTCCACTGACCGGCGGGCTTCACGACGCCGGCGGGCGAGGGATACAGCCCGTAATCCGATCCGGCCGCTGTGAGGCGCGACTGTCCGTCCGGATGCCCGGCGTCGTCGAGAACCTGCATCTCCGGACCGCTCCAGTAGATCGCGTCGTCGTCCTCGCTCGCACGGTAGAAGATGCCGCTGTTGCCGTTCTTGGCGATCTTCCACTCGAGCTTCAGCTCGAAGTCCTTGAACTTGTCCGTGGTGATGATGTCGGCGGCCTTGCGGACGCGCGTGAGCGCGCCGTCCACCGCCTTCCACCCCGACGGCAGGGTGTCCACCTTCCATCCCCGCCAGCCGGTGGTGGTCTTGCCGTCGAACAACAGCCGCCAACCTTCGGCCCGTTCCGCGGGCGTCAGCGTGTTGAGCGAACCCTGGGCGAACGCGACAGCCGGCGCCCCCGCCAGGCAGCACACCAACAGGGTCATGATGGTCCGATGCATCACGGCGTCTCCGTGCGTGGTGGTGATAGTGGCCCCAAAGCCTCAAGCCGGAAGGCCGGCGAGCTCCTTCAATCGCGTGTGCACGGCACGCCGGGCGCGCTCGCTCCTGGTGATGACCAGGACGGCGTCGTCGCCCGCGATCGTGCCGATGATCTCGGTCCAGCCGGCCGCGTCGAGGGCGAGCCCCAGCGCCTGCGCGCCGCCCGCGGGCGTCTTCACCACGAGCAGGGGCCCGACACCCTCCACCGACACGAGCACCGTGGGGAGCAACTGCTCCAAGTGCGGCCGGATTCCCGTTCCCGCCTCGGGCGGGGGGGCGTAATGCGACCCGCCGTCCGGCGCGGCCAGCTTGGCGAGGCCCAGCTCGCGAATGTCGCGCGACAGCGTGGCCTGGGTGACGTCGAATCCCTCGGCCTTGAGCAGCTCCCGCAACCGCTCCTGGCTCGCCACCATCTCGGAGCGGACGATCTTCAAGATCGCGGCGTGGCGCTGGGTCTTCATGGGGGCAGAATCTAGCCGTGAACCACGCGCCCGGCGACGACGGTCAAGGCGGCGGTCGGGCGGCCGGGAGGTCGGGCGGTCAGGGGCTCCCCGAAGACGGCAAGATCGGCCTGCTTCCCGACGTCCAGCGAGCCGATGTCCGCGTCGAGGCCGAGCGCCCGCGCCCCCTCGATCGTGAGCATGCGCAGTGCCTCTTCCCCCTCGAGTCCGGCGGCCGCGGCCTCCGCCCACAGACTCGCGTCCCCCGCGCTCACCACCGAGTCGGTGCCAAGGCCGACGCGCACGCCGGCGCCCCGCAACGCGGCGAGCGGCGCGGTGCCGTGGGCATGGGTCTGGTTCGAGCGGGGGCAGTGGGCGACGGCGACGCCGGCGATTCGCAGGAGCGCGACGTCCGCCGGCTCCACCTGGACGCAATGGATGCATAGACAGTCGCCGGACTCGAGGACGCCGAGGCGTAAGAGATACTCGACCGGCGACACGCCGCGGGCCACCACGGGGATGCCGCGGGCGCGGAGCGCGGCGGCGAACGGCCCCGCGCCTTCCCGCACCAGCTCGGTCTCGGCCCGCGACTCGGCGAGGTGGACCGCCACCGGGAGACCGAGGCTCCGTGCCAGCTCGTCCACCGCTCGATACAGCGGCTCGCTCACGGTGTACGGCGCGTGCGGGGAGACGCCGAGTCGCAGCCGGCCGGATGTCAGCGGGCCGAGCCGCGCCAGCGCCTGCTCGAGCTCCACCAGGCTGGCGCGCGCCTGCGCGGGATCGGGGCCGAACACCTCCTGGTACACGATCCCCCGCGCACCCAGCCTGTGCAGCGCGGCCATCGCGGCTCCCGTGCTCCCCGTGTCCGCCACGCAGGTCACGCCCGCGGCCCACGCGTCCCGCACCCCCTGCTCCGCCGCGCGGACGAACTCCTCGGGGGTGGTGGCATCCTTCAGCGCACGAATGGTGCGGATCCAGGCCGTGAAGTCGCGCTCGGGGTTCTTCCCGGCGAGGTGGGTGAGCTCGAGGTGCGTGTGCGTGTTCACCAGGCCGGGGACCACGCTCGCCCCGGGGAACTCGAGCTGCCGTGCCCCAGGCGGCGCGGGGACGAGGGACTCGGGCCCCACCGCAGCGATCATCCCGCGGTCGTCTATGAGAACGGCGCCGTCCTCGATGGGCGGCGCCGTGACCGGATGAACCGAGCCTGCGCGAATTCGCAGCACGCGCCCTAGGGCGACACCCCGATGCCGAACGGCGCGTGGACCGGACAGGCCTGCGTCGGCTCGGTGCCGGGATAGAACCAATCCCAATGCCGCACGTCTTGCGGGCAGAACGGCGTGGCGAGGTAGCCGTTCGACCAATCCACCTCGCGCGTGATGAGCGAGTCGGGCCGGACCCAATCGGGCGGGGCGGGCCGACGGTCGTACACGTCGCGCATGAACGCGGTCCAGGCCGGCGCCACGATCTTGCCGCCGCCGGCGTTGTGCTCGAGAATGCGCTGCTGCAGGTCGTAGCCCACCCAGATGCCCGCCACGAGCTCGGGCGTGTAGCCGATGAACCAGGCATCGGTGTAGTCGTCCGTGGTGCCGGTCTTGCCCGCGGCCGGAAGCGTGAAGCCCGCCTTCCACACGGCGCTGAACGCCGTGCCGCGACGGATCACGTCCTTCATCATGTCCACCATCAGCCACGTGTGCTCGGGATCCATTACCGGCTCGCGGCGGATCGCGGGCTGCCACAGGATGTTGCCCTGGCGATCCTCGACCCGCAGGATGCCCACCGGCTCGGCACGGGTGCCGAGCGTCGCGAACGCGGTGTAGGCGGCGATGATCTCCATCGGCCGGACGCCCTTCGCGCCGATGTGGATCGACGGATAGGGCGGCAGCGGCGTGGTGATGCCGTAGCGCCGGGCCTCGCCGATCACTGTCTGCTCGCCGAGCGCCATGCCGAGCTTGATGGTGGCGAGGTTGCGCGACAGATACAGCGCCTCGCGCATGGGGATCATGCCCAGGGTGGTGTCGTCGTCGTCCTTGGGCTGCCACAGCGTCGAGTCGAGCTGGATCACCGGCGGGTTGAGCGGCGAGTCGTCCACGATTTCGGTGACCGGATGGCCCGCGCGCACCGCCGCTGAGTAGACGAACGGCTTGAACGTCGAGCCCGGCTGCCGGATCGCCTGCGTGGCCCGGTTGTACTTCGAGTCGTCGAAGTCGCGCCCGCCGATCATCGCGCGGATGTAGCCGGTGTTCGCCTCGAGGGCCACGAGCGCGCCCTGGAGATACGGCGTGAACGGGCCGTGGTCCTCCCCGGAAGCCTTGGAGGACTCGAGGTACTCCCGATAGGTGGTGCGCCCCGGGAACTTGCCGTTCGAGTACACGCCCGCCTCGATGGCGTCGAGCTGGGACTGCAGCGCGCGCTCCGCCGCCTCCTGCATGTCGAGGTCGAGCGTGGTGTAGATGCGAAGGCCGCCTTCGTAGAGGTCCCGCCCGAAGCGCGCGTCGAGCTGCACGCGCAGCCACTCGACGAAGTAGGGGGCGACATCGCCGTAGTTGGTGCGGCTGCCCGTGAGCACCAGGGGATACGCCTCCCACAGCTCGGTTTCCTCCGGGCTCAGGAAGCCCTGGTCGCGCATCAGCCCCAGCACCACGTTGCGGCGCCGCACCGCCCGGTCGGGGTGCGTGCGGGGGTTGTAGAACGCCGGCAGCTTGGGGAGCGCGGCGAGCGTCGCCGCCTCGGCGACGTTGAGCTGGCGCGCCGATTTGCCGAAGTAGATCTGCGCCGCGGCCTCGACCCCGTACGCCCCGGCGCCGAGGTTGATCTGGTTCAGGTAGAGCTGGAGGATCGTGTCCTTGGGGAAGTTATTCTCGATCTCGACGGCGACGCGCGCTTCCTTGAGTTTGCGCGTCAGCTTCTTCTCGCGACTGATGTCCTCGGGGAAGATGTTACGCGCCAGCTGCATCGTGATGGTCGAGAACCCCTGTGCGAAGCTCATCGTCACGACATCGTTCTTGATGGCGCCGAAGATGCGCCAGTAGTCGATGCCGTGGTGCTCGTAGAAGCGCTTGTCCTCGGTGGCGATGAAGGCCTGCCGTACCGCCGTGGGGATCTCGTCGAGCGGCAGCACGGTGCGGCGCTCCGCGCCGAGCTCGCTGATCAGGCGACCGTCCGCGGCGTACACCTTGGACGTCTGCACCTGATGGTTCGGGTTGGCGACGAGACGCGAGATGCTCGGGCAGTGCTCGCCGGCGCACACGCGCGTCCAGGAGCCGTACGCGAGCCCGAATCCGTAGGCGCACGCGAGCGCCGCGGCGGCGATCGCGCGGCGGCGGTTCGTCGGGTTCTGCCACCATGTGACGGGCCCTGGCAGCGGGATAGGCGCGGGGATGGAGGCCATCGCGTTACAACCTAGTGAGGCCGCTCAGCGCTTGCCAGCCGTGGGCCCGCTTCGTACGATTCCGCGCCATGTCGGACCTTTTCACCGAGCTCGAGTGGCGGGGCTTCGTCCACCACGCCACGCAGGGCATAGGGGCGCATCTGGCCGGCGCCGGCCGCACCGTGTACTGCGGCTTCGACCCGACCGCGCCGAGTCTCCAGGTCGGCAATCTCATGCCGATCATGCTGCTGCGGCACTTTCAGCGCGCCGGCCACAAGCCGCTGGTGCTGATGGGCGGCGGCACCGGGTTGATCGGCGATCCCAGCGGCAAGCGGAGTGAGCGCCCGCTGCTCGCGAAGGAGCAGATCCGCGAGAACCTGCACTGCCAGCGCGACCAGATGAGCCGGTTCCTCGACTTCGACCCCGGTCCCGCGGCGGCCGAGGTGGTCAACAACGCCGACTGGCTGGTGAAGGAGCCGCTCGTCGATTTCCTCCGCGACGTCGGCAAGCACTTCAGCGTCAACGTCATGCTGCAGAAGGAGTCGGTCAAGGCGCGGATCGACACGGGCATCTCGTACACCGAATTCAGCTACATGTTGCTGCAGGCGTACGACTTCCTGCATCTGTTCCGCGCCAAACACTGCACCATCCAGGTGGGCGGCAGCGACCAATGGGGCAACATCACCGCCGGGATCGACCTGATCCGCCGCGTCGAAAGCGGCGACGCGCACGGGCTCGTGGCGCCGCTCGTCACCACCGCGACGGGCGCTAAGTTCGGCAAGTCCGAGGCTGGCGCGCTCTGGCTCGATCCGGCGCTCACGTCGCCGTATCAGTTCTACCAGTTCTGGTTCAACACCGACGACCGGGATGTCGAGTCGTATCTCAAGCTCTTCACGTTCTTGTCGCGCCAGGAGATCGAAGCGCACGTGAAGACCCACAAGAAGGATCCGAGCCGGCGCGAAGGCCAGGGCAAGCTCGCGATCGAGTTGACGGCCCTCGTCCATGGGACGCAGGCAGCCTCCAACGCCACGGCGGTGAACGCCGTGCTGTTCAGCGATCTCGACCCCCACACGGTCGAGCCGAGCGCGCTCGAACTCCTGGCCCAGGAGATTCCCACCGCGCGCGTGCCCGGACGCGACGGGCTGTCCCTGGTGGACGCCGTGGTGCAGGCCGGCTTGGTGAAGTCGAAGAGTGAGGCACGGCGCGCGATCGAGCAGGGTGGGATCTACGTGAATCAGCAGCGCGTGAAGGACGCCGCGCGGAAGATCGAGGCGCCCGATTGGCTCGCCGGGCACAGCGTGCTGCTCCGCAAGGGGAAGAAGGACTACGCCCTGATCCGGGCCGGCGGCTAGAGGATCCCGTGTTCATCGGTCACTATGCCGTGGCGCTGGCCGCGAAGCGCGCCGCCCCGCGAACATCGCTGGGTACACTGTTCGTGGCGGTGCAGCTGGCCGACATGCTCTGGCCGGTGCTCCTGCTCCTGGGTTGGGAGCAAGCGCATACCGTCCCCGGACCAAACCCGTTCCTCGTCCTGTGGCTCGACTCGATCCCGATCTCCCATAGCCTGCTCACGCTGATCGCGTGGGGCGTGCTGTTCGCGGTGCTGTATCGCGCCCGCACAGGCTACGCGCGCGGGGCGATCGTGGTCGCGTTGGGGGTCGTGAGTCACTGGGTCCTCGACGTCGCGACCCATCGCCCCGACATGCCCCTCTTTCCGGACGGCCCGCTGCTCGGCTTCGGCCTGTGGAACTCCGCCATCGGGACGATCATTGTCGAGGGCCTGATGTTCGTGACGGGAACGTGGATCTACCTGCGGACGACGCGAGCCCGTGACGGCGTGGGACGCTACGGCCTCGCCGCCCTCCTCGCCGTGCTGTTGCTCTCGTACGCCTTGTCACTCGCAGGCGGCGCTCCGCCGAGCATGCGGACTCTCGCCATCGGCGGCATCGTCTTCGGGTGGCTGTTCGTGGCGTGGGCGGCGTGGGTGGATGGACACCGGGATGCGGCGTTGCGGGATACGGCGTTGTCAGGGTAGGCGTTGCCGGAAACGGCGTTTACTCTAACTGGTCCAGCACGTCCGGCACCCGCTCCATCTCCTCCACGGTGTTGTAGCAATGGGGGGCCAGGCGGATCGCCCCTTCCCGCAGCGAGCACACGACGTGCGCCCGCTTCAGCGCGTGGTACGACTCGGCCGGATGCTCGGGTGCGAGGCAGATGATCGCCGAGCGGTGCATGTCGTCGCGCGGTGAGACGACGCGAACGCCGTTCTCGTCCGCCCAGCTGAGCACCGGCTCGTGCAGCGCGCGCGTGTACTGCTCGATGTCCTCGATCCCCAGCTCGGCCAGCATGCCGACGGACACGGTCATGCCGTAGAAGTCCTGGAACGGCAGCGTCACCATCTCGAAGCGGCGGGCGTCGGCGCGGAGGGTGGGGTTGTACTCGGTGAGGCGGGAGAAATCGTCGGTGCCCTCGAACGCCATCCATCCGGTCATGGCGGGCTCGAGCGCCGGGATCAGCTCGCGCCGCACGTAGATGAACCCCGATCCCCACGGAGACAAGAGCCACTTCTGGCCGCCGCATGCCAGGATGTCGACGGGCGTATCGCGGACGTCGAGCACCGAGTTCCCCACCCCCTGAATGCCGTCCACCACCAGGAACGTTCCGTTGGCGCGGCAGGCGGCGCCGAGGCGCGCGAGATCGGCGCGGAAGCCGTTCGAGAACTGGACGAACGAGACCGCCAGCACGCGCACCCGCGGGTCGTGCAGCCGCTCCACCAGGTAGTCCTCGTCCGGCCAGCCCTCGGGAGCGCAGGGAGCGAGCTCCACCTCGACGCCCTGCTTCTTGAGGAGGAGCCACGGATAGACGTTCGCCGGGAATTCGCGGTCGGAGAGGAGCACCACGTCGCCCGGCTTGAGCGGCAGCGCGCGCGCCGCGAGGCCCAGACCGTGGCTCGTGTTGGTGGCGAGGGCGATCTCCGCCGGGTCCGCGTTCACGAAGCCGGCCACCGCGGCGCGCGCCGCCTGCAGCCCCGCCTGGAGCTCGCGGTCGGGGAGCAGGTGCGGGGCGGTGCGTTTGGCGGTGAACTCGTCCAGGGCGCGGCGCGTGCGCTCGGGGATGGGGCCGATCGAGGCGTTGTTCAAGTAGACGGTGTCGGCGGTCCAGGGGAACTCGGCGGCCCGCAGGGCGCGGAACTGGTCGCGCAAGGCGCGCATCCGGGTCGGGTGGTACGCGATGTCGGTCATGCTCGCACGTCGAGCGCGTCGCGCAGGCCGTCGCCCACTACGTTCACGCCCAGCACCGTCAGGCCGATCGCGAGACCCGGGAACAGCGAGACCCACGGCGCCACGCGCAGCAGGTCCCGCCCCTCGGCGATCATGGCGCCCCACGACGGCGTGGGCGGCTGCGCGCCCAGGCCCACGAACGAGAGCGCCGCCTCTGCCATGATCGCGCCTCCCACGCCGAGCGTCGCGGCCACGATGACGGGGCCGAGCACGTTGGGGAGGACGTGCCGCAGGACGAGGCGCGCGTCCGACGCGCCGAGCGCGCGGGCCGCCTGCACGTAATCGAGACCGCGCGCCGCGAGGACCTGGCCGCGCACCAGCCGGGCCATCCCCGCCCACCCCACGAGCCCGATCACCACGCACACGACCGGCAGCGAGGGCCGCACGGCGGCGGCCACGGCGATGAGCAAGAGCAGCGACGGGAAGGCGAGCGTCACGTCGGCGACCCGCATCACGACGGCGTCCACCCAGCGGCCGTAGTAGCCGGCGGCGAGGCCGAGCGCGAGTCCGGCGGCGAGGGCGATCACCTGACTCGCGACGCCCACGGCGAGCGACAGTCGGGCGCCGAACAGCACGCGCGACAGCACGTCGCGCCCCTGAGCGTCGGTTCCGAGCGGGTTGGTGATGGACGGCGCGGAGAGTGCCGCGGCGAGATCACCGCGGTACGGGTCGCCGGGCGCGAGCCACGGGGCGGCGAGGGCCGCGAGCCCGAGCAGCGTCACGAGGGCGAGACCGGCTACTGTCCAACGATTGCGTACGGCGCGACGACGCATGAGTAGCGCGGGGCTGGGGACCACGACTACGTTACTCGGAGGCTCACCTCCCGGGCAAGCGGCGGATTCGCGTGGACATCCAGACGCGGTTCACTCTCGTGTTGGGCGGCGGCGGCATGAAGGGCCTCGCCCACATCGGCGTGCTGCAGGCGCTCACCGAACGCGGACTCGTCCCGTCGCAGATCGTCGGGTCGAGCGTCGGCGCGCTGGTGGGCGCCGCATGGTCCGCGGGCCGGAGCATCGCCGAGTTGCGCGACGTGGCCGTGAGCCTGCGCCGCCGGGACGTGTTCGCGGTGGCCCACGCCGACATGGCGTTCAAGCGGATGCGCTCCCCCGCCCTGTTCCGCCGCGAGCCGCTCGACCTGCTGATCCAGCACCTCGTCGGCGACGTCACATTCCCGGACCTGCGCCATCCGCTCATCGTGAACACGGTGGACATCAACTCGGGGATGCAGGTGTTCTGGGGCCTCGAGGGGCTGGACGAGGTGCCCGTGCGGGACGCCGTGTTCGCGTCGTGCGCGCTCCCCGGGTACTTCCCCCCGCGCGAGATCCGCGGCCGGTTCTACTCCGACGGCGCCACGGTGGACAACCTCCCGGTCGGAACGGGCCGCATTCTCGGCACCGATCTCATTCTCGCAGTCGACGTCTCGGCGTCGAACGCGTTCCGCGCGGACACGCAGGAGGAAGGCTTCGCCGCCGTGTTCGCGCGGGCCACGGAGATCGCGATGCAGTCGCTGCTCGAGCTGCGGCTGCGCGAGTGGACCACACCTCCCATTTTCTACATACACCCGCGCGTCGAGCACATCTCCGCGTTCTCGTTCGAGCACCTGCGCGAGCTGGTGGAGGAGGGCTATCGCGCCACGCGCGCCGCGCTCGACCACCCTGAGGAATGGCCCGCCGCGGGCGGCAGCGGCGTCCACCCGCGCCGCCCCGTCACCGTGCGCGTGCAGCGCGAGCGCTGTATTGGGTGCGGCGCCTGCCTGGTGCAGGCGCCGCCGGGCATGTTCGTGCTGGACGCGCAGGGCAAAGCGGTGGTCACGCAGCCCGACCAGGAATGGTCTCCCATCGACGGCGACTTCATCCGGCACTGCCCCACGTACGCGATCAGCGCGCGGCCGGCGGCGGCTCCCGCCGAAACTCGCCGTCGATCCGGATGAGATCGCTGGCCACGCGGTCCCAGTTGTAGTACGTCTCCACCGCGCGGCGGCCCGCCGCACCCATGCGCCGGCGCAGCTCCGCATCGGAGAGCAGCCGCGTGACCCCCGCCGCCACCGCCGCGGGATCCCCGGGTTCCACCAGAATCCCCGTCTCCCCCTCCCGCACCGCGTCCGGCACGCCGCCCGAGCGGCCGCCGACCACCGCCAGGCCACTCGCCGATGCCTCGAGCAGCGATATGCCGAACCCTTCCACCAGCAATTCCACGCGCCGCGACGCGCCGACGTACAGGTCGACGGCGTTGTACAGAGCGGGCAGCTCATCGTCGGGCACGAATCCGAGGAAGCGCACCGCGTCGCCCACGCCCAGCTCCGCCGCCAGCTGCTCGAAGCGTGCGCGGTGGGGCCCGATGCCGGCCACGGCGTAGCGCGGGGCCGTGCCCGGAAACGCGGTGCGTACGGCGGGGAGGGCGCGGATGACCGTATCGATCCCCTTGTGCCACTCGAGCCGCGACACGGTGAGGAGCCACGGCCCGCCGTCCAGCCCGAGCCGTGCGCGCAGCGGGCGGGGATCGATGCCCGGCCGGAAATGGGCCGGATCGGTGCCGAGGGGGACGACGCGCACGTCGCCGCCGAGCGTGGGCCGGTCCAGCGCCGCGAGCACGGCGCGCGCGTGCTCCGCCGTCCAGCGGCTGTTCGCGACGATCACCGCGGCGCCACCCAGCAGCTCACGAGCCGTCCAGCGCCGGAAGCGAGAGCGGTCCATTTTCGCCTGGAGCAGCAGCAGCTCGGTCCCGTGGACGACGACGCCGTACGGCAGGGCGTAGCGCGCGCGCAGCCAGCGCGCGGGATAGCCAGCAGGCTTGAGTTCACCGCACCACGCGAACCCAGGGCGGTGGCGCCGTACCAACTGGCTCGCCCGCGCGGTCCAGAGCAGGAGCCCATTGAGGGTGCGCAGCCGGGTGGCCCGGATCGGGGAGTGGTCGATGGGCTGTGGAAAGCGCGCGTCGCTCGCGGCGCTGCCCGGGTGGCGGCCGGTCGAGACGACGAGCGAGCCCGGTGGATAGCGCAGCGCCAGCTCGCCCATCCAGCGGGCGATGCCGCCGCCGTGTGGAGGGAAGTTGAAGGCGAGGAGGAGGGTGGTCCGCAAACTAGCCCGCCACCACCTCCGCTTCGATGGCACGGAGGTCGCGCACGACGCGGTCCCAGTTGTAGTAGGTCTCGACAGCGCGGCGCCCGTTGCGTCCGAGTCGCTCGGCGAGGGGGGGATCGGTGAGCACGCGACAGATGGCGGAGGCGAGCTCGGCGGGTTCGTCCGCCGCCACCAGCAGCCCCGTCTCCCCGTCGCGCACGGCGTCTGGAATCCCCCCCGAGTTACCGGCCACGACGGGAAGCCCGCAGGCCGACGCTTCGACGAGCGAGATGCCGAACCCCTCGACGTCGAGGCGCTCGGCGCGGCGGGAGGCGCCCACGTAGACCGACGCGACGTTGTAGAGTGCGGGCAGGTCGCGGTCGCTCACCTCACCGAGGAACCGCACGCGCTCGGCGACACCGGCCTTGTGTGCGAGCTTCTCGAGCATCTCGCGCCCGGCGCCCGACCCCGCGACCGCGTAGCGCAGCCCCGGCACGCGCTCGAGGATCGCCGGGAGCGCCCTGATCACCGTGTCGACCCCCTTGTAGGGGTCGAGGCGCGCGACCGTGAGAAGCCAGGGAGCGCCGCCGTCAGGAAGATCGAAGCGGCGCCGTACCTCGCTCGCGTCTATCCCGGGCCGGAAGCGCTCCGGGTCGGTACCCAGGTGCACGACGCGCAACCGCCGGCCATCGCAGTCCAAGCCCAGTTCCCCGAGCACACTCGAGGCCAAGTCCCGCGTCCAAATACTGTTCGCCATGAGTACCGCAGCCCCGCCGAAGATGGCGCGCGCGGAGCGGCGCTTGAGTCGCGACTGCCGGATCTTGTGCTGCTCACTCAACAGGTCGCCCCCGTGGAAGAAGATTCCGTAGGGCACGTGACAGCGCTCGAACACCCAGCGGGCGGGGTACCCCGCGGGCTTGACGTTGCCGCAGTGCACGAAGCGAACGCGGTGTTGTCGCGCCAGGCTGGTCGCACGGCGTGACCAGAGCAGCAATCCAGGGAGCGTCTTGGTGCGGCCCCGGCTCACGGGCAGCCGGTCCACCTCCGCCGGGAACTGCGCGTCGACATCGGGCGCGTCGGCATCCTGGGGAGTGGATACGACGAGCTCGCCGCGGGGGAAGTGGCGTGCCATCTCGCCGTGCAGGCGCGCGATGCCGCCACCCATCGGGGGGAAGTCCTGTGCGAGTAGCAGCGTGCTCAACGCGAGCGCTCCCACAGGAATGCGTACTTCAGGAACGTAGCCATGGCGCTCGTCCCCGCGTACACTACGCCCAACCGGCCGTCGAGCACGGCACCCTGCAGCAGGTAGTCGCGCCAGAACCGGAACACGGGCCGTACCACCAGATCGCTCCAGCGGGCCCGTCGCCCCCGCGCGACCAGGTCGGCGGCGCCCATCTGACCGTAAGTGATCATCTTCTGCACATGGTGAGCCAGGTCCCGATAGGGCGTGTGGTCGAGTTCGTGTACGAGCCGGCCCACGGCGTTTACTCCCTCGAGGGCCGGGTGCGCCGTCGAGCCGCCGAACCGCAGGCCACGCCGGAACAGCCGCACGACCCAGTCCCGCCCCCAGTGACCGCGGCGCATCGGGCGACCATGGAACAGGTTGCGACGCTTCACGGCGTATGCCGCGCGGGCCGGCGCCGCCACCACCGCAGCCAGTTCACCCGCGAGAGCAGGATCGACTCGTTCGTCCGCGTCGAGCGCGAAGATCCAGTCGTGCGATGCGGCGGCGCTGCCGGCGTTCCGCTGCTCCGCGATGCCGGGCGCCGCGCGGTCGACGACGCGCGCCCCTGCCGTCCGGGCGAGACCGACGGTGTCATCTGTCGATGCCGCATCCACGACGATCACCTCGTCTGCCCAGGCGAGATGCCGGACGCACTCGACGATCTGGCTCGCTTCGTTGAGGGTGGGGATGACGATCGTGATCGGCGTGCGCATGGGGGTACCTCAATGCTAACGGGTGTCGTGCCGGGCCAGCAATCGCCGTCGCTCCACCGCCTCGCGGTACACGGCCTCGGTCCGCGCCGCGGTACGCTGGAGCGTGAACTCGCGGCGCACGAGTTCGTGCCCGGCGCGCGCCATCCGCCCGGCAGCCTCGCGGTCGGCCAGCAGGCCGTCGAGCGCTTTGGCCCACGCGCCCGCATCGAGCGGTGGCACCAGCACCCCGGTCCGCCCCGGGGAGACGAGGTCGGGGTTGCCGCCGGCGTCCGACGCGACCACGGGCAACCCCAACGCCATCGCCTCAAGCAAGGACTGCGACAGTCCCTCGATCCGCGAGGGCAGCGCGGCGACGGCGGCGACATGATAGAACGGGAGTGGCCGCTCGGTGAGCGGCACGAACGACACGCCATGGCGCTCCGGCACCGCAGCCGCGAGCTTCCGCAGCCGCGGTGTCGCTTCGATTCCGACGAGCGCCAGGTGCACGGGATGCGCCACGCTGGGCAGAGCGCGCAGCAGCACGTGCTGATCCTTGAGCCGCGCCACGACCACCACGACGGCCCGTCCGTCAAGGCCCCCAAGTGCCGCTCGCGCAGCGGCCATCTCGTCCGTTGACACGGGTGCATCGACGCGTTCGAGAGCGATCCCGTTGGGAACGACGCGCAGCCGCCCGGCAGGGTGCAGCCGCCGTAGCAGCGCGCGCGCGACCGCGCGACTCACCGCGATCGTGCGATCTGCCGTGCAACCGACCGCGACGAGCTCGAAGGGCGAGGTGAGCGGCATGGTGCGGCGGGTGACCACCAGCGGCTGTGGCAGACGGCCCCGCCAGCGCAGCCACGTCAGCGCGCGGCGGTCCAGCGTGCCGTGCGAGTTGACGACGTCCACGTGCTCGCGGGCGATCAGGTCGGCGAGCGAGCGTGCCAAGGGGCCCGGAGGCCCGAAGGCGAGGGGGACCACCTGGAGTCCGGCGCCCCGGCCGAGGCGCGCCAGCAGGACGTCGTCCCGGCACCCGATCACCACTCGATGCCCGCGACGGTTGAGCTCCTGACTGAGGTTGAAGATGGATTGGGTGGACCCCGCCGGGCCGCCCTGGTGCGTAACCTGGAGAATACACAGCGGCCGGTCTGACATGGCCCGAAGCTAGTTATACTATCCCGCGCATGCACGTCGCCGTGGCGTCCCACCAACTGCTGCCGGCGAAAGGCTACGGCGGTCCGCAGCGTGTCGTCGTGGCCTTGGTGCGCGGCCTCGCGGTGCTGGGGCACCGCGTCACCCTGCTCGCGCCTCCCGGCACCCGGGTCCCTGAAGCGACGGTGGTGGCGGTGCCGCCCAAGAAGCTCGCCGACCCGGCGCTGCTCGCAGCGTGCGTCCCGCGCGACGCCGAGATCCTGCACGCACACTACCCGCTGTCCCGCGCGCCCGGCTCCATTCCGTTCATCCAGACGGTGCACCGCAACCTAAAGCCCGGCACGCCGCTCTACCCCAACAGCGTCTTCCTCTCGCGCGACCACGCGCGCCGCCACGGGAGCCTCACGTTCGTATACAACGGACTCGACCCGGCGGACTATTTCTTTCGACGCTTCCCGCGGCGCGCATCGCAGTACGATCTGTTCCTCGGCAAGCTGCACTCGAGCAAGGGCTACCACTGGGCGGTGGAGGCGGCGAAGCACACCGGGCATCGGCTCATCGTCGCCGGCGGCTGGCGGCCCAGCTTCACGGGGTCGATCAAGTACGTGGGAGAGGTGGACGGTGCGACCAAGGCCGCGCTGCTGGCCCGTGCCCGCTGCCTGTGGAACCCGGCCGAGTGGGACGAGCCATTCGGTCTCGTCACTATCGAGGCGTTTCTCTCGGGCACGCCCGTGCTCGGCACCCGCCGGGGCGCGCTTCCCGAGCTGATCGTGCCCGAGGTCGGTGCGCTGTGCGACACGATGGACGAGATGATCGCCGCCGCGGAGGCGATCCACACCCGCGCGCCGGGCGCGTGCCGCGCTCGCGCCGAACGACTCTTCACCCACGTCGTCATGGCGGAGGCCTACGTGCGCATGTACCGCGCCGTGATGGAGGGCGGTGCGCTGCCACCCGGCCTGGGGCCCCGATAGCCCTACAGCAGCTCGGCCAGCCCGGCGGCGAACCGCTCGGCCGCCGCAGTGATCGTGAGTGCCTGCATCGCGGCCGGATCGGGCGCGGGACCGGCCAGGGCGGCACGAATCGCCGCCACCAGGCCGTCCTCATCGTCGAGCGGGAAGAGCCGCGCCGCGCCTCCCACGAACTCGCGATGCGGCGGGATGTCGGATGCGACGACGCGGGTTCCGCACGCCACGCCTTCAATGGGTGCCAAGCCGAAGCCCTCGAAACGGCTCGGGCACACCACGACACTCGCGTCGCGGTACACGTCCACCATGGCCGCGTCGCTCAGGCCGCTCTCAATCGAGCACGGCACGCGCAGCTCGACCGCCAGGCGGCGCAGCCTCGCCTCTTCCGGTCCCCGGCCGATCAGGCGCACCGGCAGCAGCGGATCGAGCCGCGCCGCGGCGTGGAGCACCATCTGCTGATTCTTGGACGGCTCGAGACGTGACACGGTGACGATGTGCGGTGGCGCGGCCGCGCCGCCGGCGAGCGGCACAAAGCGGTCGGAGTCGTAGCAGTAGGGCACGTGCGCGCAGGGCACGCCAAACCGCTCCGTCACGCTCTCGACCGATGCCCGACTCGGCGCCCACACGGCGCGCGCCCGTCCCGCGATGAACCGGAGTCGGCTGTAGTAGCCCCGGCCCTCCGTGTATCGGCGCTGCCAACGCGGGAGACGGAAGAAACGACCGAATCCCCACCACACGAGGTCGGGACGACCGCCGCCGAGTCTCCACGGCGGGAGATCCCACACGTACAGCAGGTACGGACAACGCTGCCTCCGGGCGTAGC
>JAEHDT010000038.1 GCA_016880225.1 Gemmatimonadota bacterium
CTGCGCACTCGGAGCGGCCGGCTGTTGGAGGTGAGGGCGCGCAAGACCTCGGCCGGGGTCTACGACGAAGTGTGGCTAGGGGGGGAGGCGAGACTCGTCGTTCGAGGTGTGATCAACTGAGCGGCTTCTCCACATTTCGACCCGCTTCAACTTAACATAACATATCTTATACGAAGTCTGCGGACGGGCGCCCTCACCGTGTCGGCGCCGTCCACGCACCCTTCGTGAGCTCCCCCAACCGCACCTTGGCTTCCCCTGCCGAGCTCGTGGAATCGAGCTTCTCCGCCACGGTGCGGTACGCCGCCACCGCTTTGGCCGTATCCCCAGCGGCGAGCCACGCCCGGCCCGCGTCGGAAAGAAACTGCGCCCGCAAGAACGGGTAGAGCGCGGCGTCCGCCGCTCTTTGGTAGGCCGGCGCGGCGTCTTTGAATCGCACGGCGTTCTCGTACGCGCCCCCCAAAAGTCCGTACGCCTGCGCGGCGAAGTACTTGCCAGCTTTGGGAGCGTATCGCTCGAGTACGGCGATCGCCTGCTCGGTCTGACCCTGCGCGAGCCGCGCCTGCGCCAGTAGGATACTGCCCTCTTCGGCGGCCTGAGTGCCGGCGTAATTTTCCACGACCTGCGACAGCACACTGGCCGCCAACGGGTAATTCTTCGAGTCGAGCGCCAGGCGCCCCTGCTCGAGCTGCCGGCCGGCGCTGCGCTCGGCGGTCTTCGCGGACAAGAGGCTCCAGCCATAAAGACCCGCAGCCAGCGCCACGGCCACCGCGATATATGCGGCGCCTTGCTTGTGGCTCCTGATCCACCCACCGAGCCATGACAGCGCGTGGGATTCCCCGCCCGCGGAGCGTTCCGCCGTGGTCACCGTCGTTGCCATGCCTTCGCGCCTCTCCATTTCCGAGTCCGTCCCCCAGTGCCCCTGGGGTGACTCGAACACCCGGCCAACGGTTTAGGAAACCGCTGCTCTATCCACCTGAGCTACAGGGGCTAAGCGCTGCAATGTAGCGGGGTTACGCGTAGTGTAGCAAGGCCTCGACGCGCTCGTTGGCGAGCCGCTCTCTCCCCCTCAGGAAGTCGAGCTCGATCAGGAAGGTGAACCCGACGAGTTGCGCCCCGTGGGCCCGCACCAGCTTGGCTGCGGCCTGGGCGGTGCCGCCCGTGGCCAGAACATCGTCTACGATCAACACGTGGTCACCGGAGCTCACTGCGTCCTGATGCATCTCCAGTGCGTCGGTGCCGTACTCGAGCGCGTATTCCACCCTGCCCCGGGCGGCCGGGAGCTTCCCCGGCTTCCGGATCGGCACCAGGCCGGCTTCGAGCGCCAGGGCCACCGGGGCGCCGAGCAGGAAGCCACGCGATTCGATCGAGACGACGCGCGTGACGCGCGACTCACGGAACGGTGCTGCCATGAGCTCGACGGCGCTCCGGAACACCCCGGGACTGAGCAACAGCGGCGTGATGTCCTTGAAGAGAATCCCCGGCTTGGGAAAATCGGGAACGTCCCGGATCGCCCGGTAGATGTCCTGCAGCACAGTGGTTTCGGTCACGGGGCCACTCTCTCAACTAGCTGATGTCGAAGCGCTTCGGGAGCACCACTTCATGTGGAACATCGGATTTCTCCACACGCTCGACGTGTGCCGCCGCCGGTCCGCGCTCGAGCGCGCGCTCCAGCTCGACCAGCGCCCCTACCGGCCCGTCGGCGATCACCTCCACGCAGCCGTCGCGCAGGTTGCGGGCGAGCCCGGCGAGCCCCAGGCGCTCTGCCTGACGCCTCACGAACCAGCGGAACCCTACGCCCTGAACCCGGCCATGCACCACAAAGCGCGAGGTCGGCACGGCGCTACTCCTGCTGACGGCCCTGAGCCGTCCGCCGCCGGTGCCACCAGACATACAGTGCAGCGATCAGAGCCAGGACCGGCAGCGCCAGCAGCACGGCGCGCCCGGCGTAGCGCTTCGCTTCCTGGTTCAAGACCTCGAGAATCACGTCCTCCCGGTTCCCGATGAACCACCCGATCCAGGTCAGGATGGTGCACCACACCAGCGCGCCCAGGCCGGTGAACACGACGAACCGGCCGAGGTGCATACGGGCGATCCCGGCGGGAATGGAGATGAGGTGGCGCACCACGGGGAGCATCCGCCCGAGAAACGTGCTGATCTCGCCGTGCGCAGCGAAATAGCGCTCCGAGCGATCGAGCCCCTTCTCGGTGATGAGCACGTATTTGCCCAGACGCACGAAGAAGGCGCGCCCCAGCCACCGGGCAAGGCCGTAGTTGGCGAGTGAGCCGACGATGCTCCCGAGCACACCGCAGCCCACAGCCAGGACGAAGCTCATTTCGCCTTTGGCGGCGAGATAGCCCGCCGGCGGCATGACCAGCTCGCTCGGCAGCGGCAAGATGGAGGATTCGACCGCCATGAGGGCGATGATCCCCGGGTACCCCATCCCGCGGAACAGATTCAAAAGCCACGCGATGAATGACTCAACCATCGAAGCCGTGCTCTCCGACGAGCGGGACGAACCGCGCCGTGCCCAGGGGCGTGTGACGCAGCTCGGCCCCGGGCCCCCGTTCGACCAGGGTGAGCACCTGTGCCCCGCGTTCGCCGAGCGGGATCAGGAGCCTGCCGCCCGACGCCAGCTGCTCCACCAACGGTGGCGGCACGTCGGGCCCGCCGGCGGCGACCAGGATCGCGTCGTACGGCGCATAGGCGCTCCACCCTAGGGTGCCGTCCCCCAGCAGCACCGAGACGTTGGTGACGCCGGCCTCCCGCAGGGCCGCCTGGGCCGCGCGCGCGAGCGACTCGACGCGCTCCACCGAGAAGACCGTGCCCGCGATGGCCCCGAGCAGCGCCGTCTGGTATCCGGAGCCGGTGCCGATCTCGAGCACGCGCTCCACACCGCGCAGCCGCAACGCTTCGAGGTAGCGCGCCTGCGTGAACGGCTGCGAGATCGTCTGCCCATTGCCGATCGGGAGCGCCGTGTCCTCGTAGGCGCGGTGCTGCACCGCCGCGGGGACGAACAGATGCCGGGGCGTCTCGGCGAACGCCTTCAGCACCGCGAGATCGCGGATCCCCCGGGCGCGCAACGTCTCGACCAGGCGCACGCGGTAACCCGCGAAGCTGTCGCTCGCGCCCGTCAGTCGCCGGGGAACCACTGCCGCACGACCTCGATCAGCCCGTAGTTGGTCATGTCCATGTGCAGCGGCGTCACGGAAATGTAGCCGTCGCTCGTGGCCCGGAAGTCCGAATCCGCACCACCGGTCCAGGTGATGCGGCCCCCGCCGATCCAGTAGATGTCCTTGCCCCAGGGGTCTTTCATCAGCGCGATCTCCTCGCTGAACACGCGACTCCCGAGGTTGGTCACCTTGACTCCCTTCACCTGATCGCCGGGGATCGCGGGGAGGTTGATGTTGAGCAACGTCTCCTTGGGGAAGTCCTTCACGGACACGATGTGCTGCAGCAGCTTGCGGAGGCCGTCCTTGTGCGTCTCGAGCGTGTCGAGGTCGGACCCGGCGTACGAGATCGCGATGCTGGGGATCCCGGCGACGAGGCCCTCCATCGCCGCCGCGACGGTGCCCGAGTAGAACACGTCCTCCCCCATGTTCTGGCCATGGTTGATCCCCGACATCACGAAATCAGGCTTCTGGGGCATCAGCATCCCGATGGCGAGCAGCACGCAGTCGGTGGGCGTGCCGTCGAGCTGGAACGCACCGTCGGGCCGCCGCGTGGCGCGCAGCGGCCGGTGCAGCGTGAGCGAGTGCGACGTGCCGCTCTGCTCCCGGTCCGGCGCGACGACGGTCACCTGGCCGAGCGACGCGCACACCTCACCCAGCACCGAGAGGCCGCGTGCCAGGATGCCGTCGTCGTTCGAAATCAGGATGTTCATCGTGCCCCGAGCATGATGTGCCAACCGTAGCGCGAGAAGACGCGTGCCTGCCGCCAGCTGTCCGCCCAGTGCCGGAAATGGCTGGGCCGGCCGTCGTACAGCGTCGGCACCGGCACCGAGCCCACCGCGAACCCTCCGGTCAGGGCGGCGAGCAGGAACGCCGTTTCGAAGTCGTAACCGCGCTCGGCGGGGCGGATCGCCTCGGCCACCCGGCGCGACAATGCCCGAAACCCGGTCTGGGCGTCGTGCACCGCCACGCCGCCGATGCGGGACGCCAGCGTCGCCGACAGCCAGTTGGTGCAGCGCCGGCCCCACGGCATGGCGCCGGCCCGGGCGCGAGCGCCGAGCACCAGGTCCGCCTCGCCCCGCAACACCGGGGCCGCCAGGCGCGGGATGTCCTCGGGGGGATGCTGGCCATCCGCATCGAGCGTGACGATCGCGTGCGCCCCTCCCGCGAGGGCGGCCTCGATGCCCGTAGCGAGCGCGGCGCCTTTCCCGCGATTGCCGGGGTGGACCAGCACGGTGGCACCGGTCCCCCGCGCCCGCTGTGCCGTCCCGTCCTCCGATCCGTCGTCCACAACGTACACGGTCGCCGCCGTCACGGCACGGTGGGTCCGCGAGACGACGTCGGCGATGGTGGCGGCGGCCTGATAAGCGGGGATGGCGACCGCGACGACGGCGTCAGCGCGCCCCGGCATTGGGCGGCGCGTTCCCTTCGAGAATGGCCAGAACCCCCTTGAGCTCCGCGCGCAGGTCCTTGACCGTCTGCGTGGCCAGGGCGCGCCGGGCCTCCGGCTTCAGCTCGCCGGAGCGCCGGTACTGCTCGATCTTCTGGCGCGCCCCTTCGATGGTGTACTTCTCCGTGTAGAGGAGA
Organism: Gemmatimonadota bacterium; assembly: GCA_016880225.1. GTDB lineage: Bacteria > Gemmatimonadota > Gemmatimonadetes > Gemmatimonadales > GWC2-71-9 > AG41. The sequence continues at coordinate 4,755 of JAEHDT010000038.1, forward strand.
TGCTTCACCAGCATGATCAGCTCGATCTCGCGCCGCTGGTACACGCGATTGCCGGACCGGTTCTTGGCGGGGTTCAGGAACCGGAACTGGCTCTCCCAGTACCGCAGCACGTGGGGCTTCAGGTCGGTGAGTTGGCACACCTCGCCGATCGAGAAGAACTCCTGGACCGGATGGGGCGCGCTCATCGCCCTCCCCCACCCCACTGCTCGGGCTTGAGCTCCCGCTCCATCAGGTCGGCGACGGCCTGGCGCGGAGACTTACCCTGGAACAGCACCGCCGCCACCTCGCGCGCGATCGGCAGCTCCACCCCGTGTCGCTCGCCCAGCGCCACCGCCGAGCGAGCGGTGGCGACACCTTCGGCCACCGACGTCCGACCGGCGAGCGCCTCGTCCAGCCGCTTGCCCCGTCCCAGCTCCACGCCCAGCGAGTGGTTGCGCGACTGCGGCCCCGTCGCGGTGAGAATCAGGTCGCCCATGCCGGCGAGCCCCGCGAACGTCGCGGGCTCGGCGCCCAGGGCCACGCCCAGGCGGGTGATCTCGGCGAGCCCCCGCGTGACGAGCGCCGCCCGCGTGTTGTGCCCCATCCCGAGCCCTTCCAGGATTCCCGC
>JAEHDT010000267.1 GCA_016880225.1 Gemmatimonadota bacterium
CGCCCGCGGCGCGCCCCGCCGCAGGCGGCTGGGCCGGGGGCGCGGCCGCCGTCCCTATCACCTGGACGGCCGCCTGGCCGTGACGCCCACCGACCCGCGCCTCGATGATCGCCACGCCGCCCCCTACCCCCGTCACCGTCCCGTCGTTGTCGACCTTGGCCACGGCGAGGTTGTTGGACGACCAGATGACGCGGACGGTGGGAATCACGTTGCCGGCGCGGTCGAAAGCGGTGGCGAGCAAGCCGCTCCGCTCCCCGACCTTGATCGTGAGGGAAGGCGGCGCGACCTGTACCTCGGCGACATTCTGGGCCGCCGCCGCAGCCGGAACGGCGCAGGCGGCGAGAAGCAAGACGCTCCGTGCCGTCATAGGGGCGCCAACGTAAGTCCTCGTAAGTGCCGTTGTCAAGCTAACTTGTCCCGATGTGCCGCAGCGCACACTCGGCTGGGTGACGACCTGCCCCGTCCACTTGCGTGGCGGCTTTCCCAGGGTAAGCTATAGGCCACGCCCACCGACAACCAGCGGAGGAGAGATCATCCGATGCTCGAGCCAACCGATTTTTCGGAGAGCAGCTGGCCTGGCTCCGGGATGATGGAGCCGATGTACCCGCCGGCCCCCCCGACGCCGCCCGCCCCCGCGCCGATGCCGCGCGAGCCGATGGCGGCGCCACGGCCCAAGCCGGCGAGAAAGAGAAAGCCGGCGAGGCCGAAAGCCAAGAAGAAGGCGGCGAAGCGGCGGCCGAAGGCCAAGGCGAAGCGGGGCGGAAAGGCAAAGCGGAGAAAAGCGACCAGGAGACGTCGCCGCTAGAACACTTCGACGTGACACCGCGGGAGCGCCGTTCGGATGGCTCGAGCCATCTCCTCGAGGCGCTCCCGCGGTACGTTTTGGAGCCCCGGGTCGGCCGGCGGCCGGTCCAGCGAATACAGCTGCACGCCGTCGGGATCGGCGCGCACCACGAGCGGCAGCCATGCGGCCAGGCTCGCGTCACTCCCACCGTCCCACTCCGTCCCCCTCGTCACCATCGCCTGGATCGTATAGGGCTTGAGCGCGCGGTAGCCGTCCACGAGCCGGGCCGCGTCGTAGCGAACCCCGTTCACCCGCTCCGCCGGTCCGGGATCGAGCTTCATCAGGCGCGCGTCGAGCGCGCGGAGCGCATCCCGGATGGCAGGCTTGCCCGCCGCGAGCCCGTTCGACAGGACCGCGACGCGTGTGCCGGGTACGAGCTCGGCGCGGACCGCGAGCACGCGGTCCACCACCACGGGAAAGCGCGGGTGCATCGTGGGCTCGCCGTTGCCGGCGAAGGTGATCCAGTCCGGAGACGCGGCGAGCCGTGCGAGCCCGCGCCGCAGCGCGTGCGCCACCTCGTCCGGTGAAGGCCAGCGCGAGCCGTCCGCCCGCGGCGTGTTGAAGCCGCACTCGCAATAGGGACAATCGAAGCTGCACAGCTTCGAGCGAGCCGGGATCAGGTTCAAGCCGAGACTCACTCCCAGCCGCCGCGAGCGGACCGGGCCGTTCACGATCGACTCCCACAGGAATCCGCCGTCCGGCCGCGGGGTTGCGTCGGGCATGACTCAAGGTACGTTGTGGCGTTCCTCGAACGAAGAGCGATGCGAATGGGCGGGGTGCGTTGGAGGTGGGCTACGGGGGTGTGGGCGGCGCTGGTCGTCGCCTGCGGAGCCCCGAAGGTCGTGACGGGCGACCCTCAGGTCGAGATAGCGGCAATGCTCCGGCGCAGCGCGGCCGACTGGAACCGCGGCGACCTCGCCGGTTTCATGGGTGACTACGCCCAGGACTCCCTCACGAGCTACGTCTCCGGCGGCCACGTGCTGTACGGCTGGCGCGCCCTGTACGACCGCTACCAGCGGACCTACTTCGCCCCCGGGCAGTCGCGCGACTCGCTCGCGTTCGAGGAAGTCCGCGTGCGGCCGCTGACGCTCGATCTCGCCCTCTGCACCGCCCGCTTCAAGCTCTTGCGCGGCGACTCGACGACGGCGAGCGGACCGTTCACGCTGCTGCTCCAGAAGCGGGGCGACCGCTGGCAGATCCTGCACGATCACACGTCCGCGGATCCGAAGTGACGCGTCCCGCATTCCCCATCCCGTTACGCCTGGTCCTTCTGCTCGCGTTCGCCGGCTGCGGCTCGTCCGGCGACGGCGTGATCGCCCTGGAGGGCGCCACGCTGATCGACGGCTCCGGCGGCGCGCCCGTGAAGGACGCCCTGGTGCTCGTGAGGAAGGGGCACATCGAGGCCGTGGCCCGCGTGAACGAGATCCCGGTGCCGCGCGGCGCGCAGGTCGTCAGCCTGATCGGCAAGACGATCATCCCGGGGCTGATCGACGCGCACGCCCACGTCGAGCGCTGGGCGGTGGAGCGCTACGTCGCGTGGGGGGTCACGACCGTCCGGGACCTGGGGGCGTCCGGCACGGACTCCTCGCTGGCCCTGAAGCGCGACCTCGACCTGGGATCGGTGCGCGGCCCCCGGATGTTCACCTCTGGCGCGATGATCGACGGCGCGCCGCCGACGTACGCGACGGCCACCGCGGTGCGCACGTCCTCGGAGGTGCGGAAGGCCGTGGACCAGCGCGCCGTGGCGGGGGCGGACTACGTCAAGATCTACACCAAGTTCACCGCCGACCTGCTGAAGCCGCTCCTGGACGAAGCGTCGACGCTGCGGCTCCCGGTGGCGGCGCACCTCGGCAAGATCGACGCGCTCACGGCCGCCCGGGCGGGCGTCGCGTCGCTCGAGCACATGGCGGGCGTCGTCCAGGCGGCGAGCCGCGACCCGGGCGTGTACGCCAGGGCTCACGACCAATTCCTGCGCGGCTGGACGACCGAGGAGATGGGATGGGCCACGCTCGATTCCGCGTCGCTCGCGCGGACGGCACGCGCCCTGGCGGCGACGCACGTCGCAATCGTGCCCACGCTGATCGTCCACGAGATGCTGTCCCGGCTCGACAATCCCACGCTCCTGTCGCGCCCCGGCATGGAAGACGTGCCGGCCGGGGCGACGAGCGTGCGCGACGTGGCGGGGCTGTTGCGCCGCACCGGCTGGCGCGCCTCCGAGCTGCAGGCGTTTCGGCGCTCGCGCGCGCGCCAGAACCAGTTCGTGCGCGAGTTCAAGCGCGCCGGAGGACTGATCGCCGCGGGCTCGGACGCCGCGAACCAGCTGCTCGTCCCGGGCCTCTCCCTGCACGAAGAGCTGAGCCAGCTCGTGGCCGCCGGATTCACGCCGATCGAGGCCGTGACGGCGGCGACCCGCAAGGCGGCCGAGCTGCTGCGCGCCGATTCGCTGGGTCGCGTGGCGAAGGGCAGCGTCGCGGACCTGGTCGTGCTCGACGCCAACCCCGCGGCGGACATCGCCGCCACGCGCCGGATCGCCTGGGTGATGCTCCGGGGACAGATCTTCCATCCCGATTCGCTGAGGAGAACATGGGGACACTGAGGCCGGCTGTGCTCGCACTCCTGGCGCTGGTCGCCTGCGGGAAGAGGGACGAGGGAACAGGGAAGGGCGCGTACGACCTCGTCTTGAGGAACGGCTGGATCGTGGACGGCAGCGGCAACCCCCGCTACAAAGGGGACGTTGCCATCCGGGGCGACCGCATCGCGGCGGTGGGATTCCTGAACGGCGCGGCGGCCCGGGAGACGGTGGACGTCGGCGGGCTGGTGGTGGCTCCCGGGTTCATCGACATGATGGGCCAGTCCGAGATCAACGTGCTGATCGACAACCGGGTGTTCAGCAAGGTCACCCAGGGGGTGACGACCGAAGTCACGGGCGAGGGCGGCTCCGTGGCGCCGCTCACCGACCGGCTCGCCCTCGACGACTCCGACGCCATGAAGAAGTGGCGCTACCGCGAGGACTGGCGTGATCTGGACGGCTATTTCGCGCAGCTCGCGAAGCAGAAGTCCACGCTCAACATCGCCACGTTCGTGGGAGCGACCCAGGTGCGCCTCGCGGTCGTGGGCAAGGACGACCGCCAGCCGACTGCCGCCGAGCTCGGGCACATGACGGCGATCGTGGACACGCTCATGCAACAGGGGGCGCTCGGCGTGTGGACGGCGCTCGAGTACGCGCCCGCGAGCTATTCCAAAACGGAGGAGCTCATCGCGCTCGCCAAGGCGGCGCGGCGGCACGGCGGCATCTACGCGTCACACATGCGCAACGAGGGCATCCGCATCGACGACGCGCTCGATGAGGTGTTCCGCATCGCGCGCGAGGCCGACATTCCCGCGGAGATCTCGCACCTGAAGGTGTCGGGCCGGCAGAGCTGGGGCCGCATGCCCCGCGTGCTCGCCCGCATCGACTCCGCGCGGGCCGCCGGGCTCGACGTCACGGCCGATCAGTATCCTTACACGCGCGCCGCCACCGCGCTCGACGCCTCGATCCCCGCGTGGGCGGAGAGCGGCGGCTGGGACTCGCTGCTCGCGCGCCTGCGGAATCCCGCGACCCGCGCCCGGTTGCGCGACGAAATGCTCAACCCCAAGGGATTGGAGAGCTTCTACTACGAGGCGGGCGGCGGCGACGGCGTCCTGATCACGGGGACGTTCCAGGACTCGCTCCGCTACCTGCAGGGAAAGACCGTCGGGGAAATCGCGACGGCGCGCCACCGTGATGCCGTCGAGACGCTGTTCGACATCGTCCTCGCGGAGAACGGCCACCGCACCGACGCGGTGTACGCCGTGATGGACGAGCCCGACGTGCAGGCGGCGATGAAGACGTGGTGGGTGGCGGTGAACACCGACTTCGGCGGCGTCGCGCCGGACGGGCCGTTCGGCACGCAGTCCGCGCACCCCCGCGCGTACGGCACATTCGCGCGGATCCTGGGGCACTATGCGCGCGACCAGAGGCTGTTCCCGCTCGAGTTCGCCGTGCGCAAGATGACGGCGCTCGCCGCGCAGCGGGTGGGACTGTCGGACCGCGGCATGCTCAAGACGGGAATGGCCGCGGACATCACCGTGTTCGACCCTGCCACGGTGGCCGACAAAGCCACGTTCGAGCAACCGCACCAGCCCTCGGTCGGATTCGCGTACGTGTTCGTGAACGGACAGAAGGTGCTGGACCACGGGAAGCTCACCGCGGCGCGCCCGGGACGGGGGTTGCGGGGCCCCGGGTACGTGCCGCCGGAAGCGCGCGGCAAGCGGTGACGCTCGGGCGGCTGGTGCTCGCGTGGGTGCCCGTCGCTGTCTGGTTCGTCCTCGCGACGCACGCGATCCCGCTGCTCGTCGCCGCAGCCTCGAGGGCCCCCGGGCAAGCCGTCGTCTGGGCGGCCGTGGCGCGCCCCCTCCTTTATTGGCGGCTCGCCGAGGCCGGGCTGCTCACCCTGTTCGCCTCGCTGTGGTTCGACTCCCTCGGCAGCGGCGGCTGGTGGCTCCTGTTCCTGCTCGTCGGAGCGCTCGCCACGATCCCGCTGTGGTTGCCGCCCCGCTCCGAGCTGCCACCCCGGGCCCGCGCCGCGGGAGCCTGCGCCGACGTCGCCCGCTACCTGGTGGCCGGCGCCATTCTCGCCTGGAGACTCGGATAGGGTATCTTCGGTAATCTCCATGCCTCCCACCCTCATGGCCGCGATCCGGCTGACGCGCTACTCGCACGGCGCGGGCTGAGCCTGCAAACTCGGCCCCGCCGAGCTGGCGCAGGTCTTGCGCCACGTGCCGATCGCGACGGATCCACGGATCCTCGTCGACGCCTCGAGGCGCGACGACGCCGCCGTATTCCAGGTGGCGCCCGACCGCGCGATCGTGGCGACGGTGGACTTCTTCACGCCCATCGTGGACGACCCATACGACTTCGGGCGCATCGCCGCGGCCAACGCCTTCTCGGACGTGTACGCCATGGGCGCGACGCCGCTCCTGGCGCTCAACGTGGTCGGGTGGCCGCGCGAAGCGCTCCCGTTCGAGCTGCTGGGTGAGGTGCTGCGCGGCGGCGCCGACGTGGCGCGCGCCGCCGGGGCATTCGTGCTGGGGGGACACTCGGTGGACGACCCCGAACCCAAGTACGGCATGGTGGCGATCGGCGAGGTGGCTCCCAGTCGCATCATCACCAACGCCGGTGCCCGCCCGGGCGATACACTGGTGCTGACGAAGCCCGTCGGGACCGGGATCCTGTCTACGGCCCTGAAGCGCGATCTCCTGGCCGAGGCGGACCTGGCCGTCGCGGTGGCGGTCATGACGACGCTCAACGCCGGGGCGGCGCGCGCCATGCTGGCGGTGGGGGTGCACGCGGCCACCGACGTCACCGGGTTCGGCCTCCTCGGGCACCTCTCCACGCTGCTCGAGGCGAGCGGCGCGGCGGCCGAGCTCGAGGCGGCGGCCGTCCCCATCCTGCCACGTGCCCACGAGCTCGCGGAGCGCGGCGCAGTTCCCGGCGGCACGACGCGCAACGCCGCGAGCCTCGCCGGGGCCGTCACGTTCGCGGACCGCGTGGACGCGACGGCCCGCCTGCTGCTGGCGGATGCGCAGACGTCGGGCGGCCTGCTGATCGCCGTGCCGCCGGAGCGGAGCCGTGCCCTAGTGGCCGCTCTCGAGCGCGAGGAGACGCCCGCCGCCGCCATCGTCGGCCGGGTCGTCGCCGGCGCGGCGGGCCGCATCGCGGTGGAGTGACGGAGGCCCGGGTGGCCGCGATCCCCGAGTTCTCGAGTCTCACGCCCGAGGCGCTGGACGCGCTCGAGCGTGCGGTGCGGGAGCGGCGGCGCGTGGCGCTGCGCCGCCGCGGCACCGAGTATGTGGTGGTGGCCGAGCGGCTCGACACGCTGGAGCGTGATGAGGCCCTGCAAGGGAGGCTGCCGATGACCGGCGAGCTGCTGGCGTTTTCGTTGCGCGACCTCGAGTCCTTCGCCGTGCTGCCATAGCCCGTGTTCACGCGCCTGCTGGTGGGATTGGACGGCAGCCCGCGGGCCGACTCGGCGTTCGAGCAGGCGGTGCTGCTCGGCAAGCGCTTCGGCAGCACGCTGATCGTGGCGTACGTGCGCGAGCCCGACGCCCGCGACGCGGACGGTGCGGCGATGCTCGACCGGGCGCAGGAGCGGGTGCTGGCCGCGGGCCTGCAGATCGAGACGGTCGCACTGACGGGTCACGCCGACGTGGAGCTCGCCGAGCTGGCGAAGACGGCGGACGCGGTGCTGGTGGGTCGCCGCGGAGTGACCACCAAGCGGGACGCGCTCGGCCCCACGGTCGCGTCGCTCGTCCGCATCGCGGAGCGGTGCGTGATCGTATGCGGCGGCCTCCCTTCGCCGATGAAGTCCATCGCGGTGGCATTCGACGGACGCGATACGAGCCGCCGCGCCCTCGAGCTCGCGATGCAGTTCGCCACCGTGGCCGAGAGCACCGTCCACATCGTCCACGCGAGCGAAGACCGCGAAGCCGGGCTCAAGATCGTCGGCGTGGCCGAGGCCACGCTCTCGATGCAGCGCGTGCCGTTCGTCACCCACGTCGAGGGCGGGAAGCCCGGCGAGGTGGTCGCGCGTATCGTGAAACGGACGCGCTGCGACGCGCTGTTCGCCGGGGCGCACATGCGCCACAGCGACGGCCGTCCCAGCGCCGTGATCGTGTCCCACGCGGAGGAGATCCTGCGCTCGACCGATATCCCGGTGGTCATCCAGCCCTGATATGGCCGGCGCGCCCGCCACCCGCGTGCTGGTTCACGCCGACGAGAGCTGCCTTGGCAACGGCATGGAGCCGCCCAATCCCGGAGGGAACGCCGCCCTGGTCGAGGCGCCCGCCGGGGACAGCGTGGCGCGATGGGACCTGTACGAGTGCTCCCCCGATACCACGAACCAGCGCATGGCGCTGGCCGGCGCCATCGCCACGCTCGAGTGGCTGCACCGGCAGTGGAAGCAGGCCCGCGTGGTGTACGTGTCGGACTCGGAGTACTTGATCAAGGGCATGAGCGAGTGGGTGCCGGGGTGGATCGCCCGCGGCTGGCGGCGCAAGGGCGGAGCGATCGAGAACCTGGCCCTGTGGCAGAAGCTGGTGCAGGCCGCGACCGGCCACGCGATCGAGTGGCGCTGGGTGCGGGGCCACGCCGGCCACCCCAAGAACGAGTACGCCAACGCGCTGGCGATGCGCGTCGCGGAGCGCCAGGAGCGCTCCAACGGACTCGTGCCGTCGGGGTTCGACAGCTGGCTCGGGCTCGAGCG
>JAEHDT010000268.1 GCA_016880225.1 Gemmatimonadota bacterium
GCCTGCAGGCGCTCCTCGCCGGGCGGGTCGAGCCGCCGCCGTCGCACCTCGCGCGCCAGGATGCCCTGCCCCAGCTCGAGACTCTTCTCGTGCTCCTCCTGACGCACCCATTGGCGGATCTTGTGGCGGGCGCGAGCGGTCTGCACGTGCGCGAGCCAGTCGCGCGACGGCTTGGCCTGCGCACTGGTCATGATCTCGACCGTGTCGCCGTTCTTCAGGGGCCGGTGCAGCGGCGCGATGCGGCCGTTGATGCGCGCGCCCTGGCAGTGCTGGCCCACCTCGGTGTGAACGGCGAACGCCAGGTCGATCGGCGTCGCGCCCTTGGGCAGCCGTTTCACGTCGCCGCGCGGCGTGAACACGAAGATCTCGTCCTGGTAGAGATCGACCTTGAGGAACTCGAGGAACTCCTCCGGCGTGTGGGCGTCCTGCTGCAGCTCGAGCAGCTGACGGAACCAGGCGAGGTGACGGTCCAACTCGTCGGGGCTCTTCCCCCCCTCCTTGAACAGCCAGTGCGCCGCGATGCCGTACTCCGCGGTGTGGTGCATCTCGCGGGTGCGAATCTGGATCTCGTACAGCTGCCCCCCGGGTCCAAACACCGTGGTATGGAGCGACTGATAACCGTTCGACTTGGGGCTCGCGATGTAGTCCTTTATGCGCTCCTGGAGCGGCGTCCAGGTGTGGTGGATCACGCCGAGCACGTGGTAGCACTCGGGGATGCTGTTCACGAGCACGCGCACCGCCAGCAGATCGTAGATCTCCTCGAACGGCTTGTCGCGCTTCTTCATCTTCTTGTAGATGGACCAGAGATTCTTCGGCCGTCCCGTGATGTCCGCATCCGTCAGCCCGGCGCCCCGCAGCTCGTCGGCGAGCGGGCCGCGCAGTCGCTCGATCGTCTGCTCGCGCTCGGCCTTCTTGGCGCGCACCTTGCGCGATAGGGCGCGGTAGTCGTCGGGCTCGAGGAACTTGAACGCGAGGTCCTCCAGCTCGGCCTTAACGCCCGCCATGCCGAAACGGTGCGCGAGCGGTGCGTAGATCTCGCGGGTCTCGAGCGCGATGCGGCGCCGCTTCTCCAGGTCGAGGTGCTCGAGCGTCCGCATGTTGTGCAGCCGGTCGGCGAGCTTGATGATGATCACGCGGGCGTCTTTTGCGACCGACATGAGCAGCTTGCGGTAATTCTCCGCCTGCTCTTCCGCCGTCGACCGGAACGTGAGGGTGGACAGCTTCGTGAGCCCGTCCACCAGCTCGGCGACCTCGGGTCCGAAGCTCTTGCGGATGTCCTCGACCGAGACGTCCGAGTCTTCCACCACGTCGTGCAGCAAGGCGGCGGCGATCGTGATCGAGTCCATCTGCTGCTCGGCGAGAATGGTGGCGACGGCGACGGAGTGCGAGACGTAGTCGTCGCCCGACTGGCGCTTCTGGCCGCGGTGCGCCTGGGCGCTGGCGCGGTAGGCGCGCGCCAGCAGATCGAGGTCCAGGCGGTCGCGCTGGGACGCGATGGCCCGGGCCAGCTCCGGGGCGAGCAGTGGGGCGGTGCTGGTCACGACTGGAGGATGGCGAAGGAGGGCGGCCCCGTCAACGCGGGGTGCGCCGCGACTCCTCGCGAGCGTCGCAGCCGATTGCTGCGCCTACCGTTACAGCAGTCCCGCCTCCGCGAAACTCACGTAGCGATCACCCCCGACGATCACGTGGTCGTACACCGGCACGTCGAGCAGCCGGCCCGCGTCTACGAGCTGGCGCGTCACCGCCCGGTCGTCCGCCGAGGGCGCGGGGTCGCCGCTCGGATGGTTGTGCACCACGATGATCCCAGCCGCCGCTTCGGCGATCGCCGCCCGGAACACCTCGCGCGGATGCACCAGCGAGCTGTTCAAGATCCCCCGCGTGATGAGCAGGTCGCCGAGCACCTGACTCTGGCTGCCGAGGGCCAGCACGTGGAACTCCTCTACCGCCAGGTCCCGCAGCCGGGTGGCGTAGAAGCGCTGCACGTCAGCGGGGCCGCGGATCCGCGCGGGCGGCGGCTCCTGCTCCGCGCCCACGCGCCGCCCCAGCTCGAGCGCGGCCACCACCCGCGCGGCCTTGCCGCGCCCTACCCCCGGCACCAGGGCCAGCTCTGCCGAGGGACGTCCCGCCAGGCGCCGGAGCGACCCGTCTACGCGCGCGAGCACCTCACCCGCCACGGCGAGGGCGTCCCGGCCGGCCCGCCCCGTGCCCAGGAGCACGGCCAGGAGCTCCTGCCCCGTCAGAGCAGCCGGACCCACGCTCCACAACCGCTCCCGCGGGCGGTCGTGGTCGGCGTGCTCGGAGAGGCGCAGCGGCATGGGGGGCAACGTAGGTGCCGACTGGAGATATCCGGCACCGGAATATTGCGGCTTGCGGATTTCGGAACGCGGATCGGCGCTAGCCCGCCCCGTGGCACTTCTTGAACTTTTTGCCGCTGCCGCACGGGCAGGGGTCGTTGCGGCCGACCCCGGCGTACGGACTCGTGGCCACGGCGGCTCCGGCGGGCGGGGCCGGCGCCGCGCTCACCAGCCCATCCGCCGCGGCCTTGGTCGCGACCATCGGCGTCGAGCGCCGGGTCGACAACCCAGCCGCCGGTACGGCAACGGGCCGGGCGGGGCCTCGGGCCTGCCCCGGCGGTGGCCCGACCTCGATCTGCAGCTTGAGCCACCGCTCGGCGAACGTCGCGTGCAGGTCGTGCATTAACCCGACGAACATCTCGTAGGCTTCGGACTTGTACTCGATCAGCGGGTCCTTCTGGCCCCAGGCGCGGTACTGGATCGCGGCGCGCAACTGGTCCAAGTCGTACAGGTGGTCCTTCCACTTCTCGTCGATCACGGTCAGCATGACGTGCGACAGCGCCTGCCCGCCGAGGTTCACCGCGCCGATTCGGGACTCGATCTCCTTGAAGTGGTCGAGCTTTGCCTGGAACGCCTCGCGCCCCGCCTGCTCCGCGGTGTGCTGCAGCTCGTCGCGGCTCCGGATCTTCGCGGAATCCGTGACGCCCGGCAGGGAGATGAGAAACTTGAGCAGGAACTCGGTCTCGATGAGGGCGCGGTCCCACTGGTAGGCGTCCTTCGCGTCCGCGATGAGACCGTCCGCGAGGGTGGCGACGGCCTGCTCGACCATGCGCAGCGCCTCCGCCTTGAGCTCCTCGCCGCCCTCGAGCGCAAACAGGCGCAGCGAGTAGATCACCTCGCGCTGCTGGTTCATCACATCGTCGTACTCGAGCAGCTTTTTGCGCGCCTGGAAGTTCTGCAGCTCCACCCGCTTCTGGGCCTGGCCGATGGCGCCCGTCACCCAGGGATGGGTGATGACCTCGTTCTCCTCCGCTCCAGTGCGGTCCATCCAGCGCGCGATGCGGTCCGATCCGAACAGCCGCATCAGATCGTCTTCGAGCGACAAGAAGAACACGCTCTGTCCCGGATCGCCCTGGCGGCCCGAGCGACCGCGCAGCTGCCGGTCGATGCGGCGCGCTTCGTGGCGCTCGGTGCCCACGATCACCAGGCCGCACGGCGGATCGTCGTTGCAGGCCAGCCGCTTGATTTCCTCGGCGGAGAGATCGGGCCGCTCGATCTGCTGGCCGAACGGCGCCTGGTGGGCCGTGATGCCGCAGACCTGACACTTCTTCACCCCGGGTCCGAGTTTGATGTCGGTCCCGCGGCCGGCCATGTTGGTGGCGATCGTGATGGCGCCCGGCTGTCCCGCCTGGGCCACGATCTCGGCCTCGCGCTGATGGTACTTGGCGTTCAGCACCTCGTGGCGGAAGCCGCGGCGCTTGAGCATGCGCGACAGCGTCTCCGAGACGTCCACGTTGACGGTGCCCACGAGCACCGGCAGCCCGCGCTTGTGCTGCCGCTCGACCTCGTCGAGGATGGCGTTGTACTTCTCGCGCCGCGTCTTGTAGATGAGATCGTGCTTGTCGACCCGGCGTACCGGCCGGTTGGTGGGAATGACGACGACTTCGAGACCGTAAATCTGGAAGAACTCCGTCTCCTCCGTCTCCGCCGTTCCCGTCATGCCGGCGAGCTTGTCGTACATGCGGAAGTAGTTCTGGATCGTGATGGTCGCGAGGGTTTGCGTCTCCTCCTGCACCGCCACGCTTTCCTTCGCCTCCACGGCCTGGTGTAGCCCCTCGGACCAGCGCCGGCCGTGCATCAACCGGCCGGTGAACTCGTCGACGATCAGGACCTTCCCCTCCTGCACGACGTAGTCCACGTCCTTCTCGTACAGTGCGTGCGCCTGCAGCAGCTTGTGGATGATGTGCAGCGTCTCGCTCTTCAGCGCGTACTCCCCCTCCACCTGGCGCCGGCGCTCCACTTTCTCCTTGGCGGACAGGCTGTCGTCGTGCTCGATCTCGTGCACCGCGTGGGAGATGTCCGGGACCACGAACAGGTCCGGGTCCTCGGGCGACATCGTCTCCACGCCCTGCTCGGTGAGGTGCACCGAATGGCCGCGCTCGTCGAGCACGAAGTACAGCTGTTCCTCGAGGTGGCGCATCTTCTGCTCGCGCGCCGGCAGCTTGCGGTCCGCCAGCACGTCCAGCTCCACCCGCTGGACCAGCGACTTGACGCCGGTCTCCTGGAGCAACTTGAGGAGCTTCTTGTTCTTCGGGCTGCCGAGCTGCGCCTGGTACAGCAGCACCGCGCCGTCGTAGGCGGTCTTCTCGTCCGCGATCAGCGGCTCGGCGCGCGCGATCAAGTCGTTCGCCACGGCGGTCTGCTTGCGCACCAGCTGCACCACCTGCGCGTTGAACTGGGCGTACTTCTCGTCCGACTCGCTGCCGACGGGACCGGAGATGATGAGCGGGGTGCGCGCCTCGTCGATCAGGATCGAGTCCACCTCGTCGATGATGGCGTACGCGTGCCCGCGCTGCACCCGCTGCTCCAGCGTGAACACCATGTTGTCGCGCAGGTAGTCGAAGCCGAACTCGTTGTTCGTGCCGTAGGTGATGTCGCAGCCGTAGGCGACCCGGCGCTCCGGCGTGGACGGTTCCGTGTCGTCGATGCAGCCGACCGTGAGGCCGAGCCACGTGAACAGGTGGCCCATCCACTGCGAGTCGCGGCGGGCGAGATAGTTGTTGACGGTGACGAGGTGGGCGCCGCGCCCCGCGAGGGCGTTCAGGTACAGCGGCAGCGTCGCCACCAGCGTCTTGCCTTCACCCGTCGCCATCTCGGCGATCTTCCCCTGGTGCAGCACGATGCCGCCGATGAGCTGCACGTCGTACGGCACCATGTCCCACTTGGTGGCGTGGCCCGTCACCACGACCTCGCTGCCCAGCAGCCGCCGGCACGCCTCGCGCACCGTGGCGAACGCCTCGGGCAGCACGTCGGAGAGCACCGCCTGGAGCGCCTTCACGTACGCCGCCTCCGCGACCGACAGCTTGCCGCTCAGCTCCTTACGGCCCTCGGCGTCGGGGCAGTCGTGCTTCTCCTTCTTGAGGCGCTCCACGTCGGCCGCGAGCGGGCCGGTGCGCTCCGCGACGAGCGCACGCAGCCTGGGCGTCTGGCTTTGGATCTCGCCGTCCGACAGCCCCTTGAGCCGCTCCTCGTGACGGTGAATCGCGTCCACGATGGGGCGGATGCGCTTCAGTTCGCGCTGGAACCGCGTCCCGACGATCTTGGTGAACCAACCCTTGGGCATCAGTCTCCTATTCGCGATACAGTCCGTGCGCCGCGATGTAGTCGCGCACCGCGTCGGGCACCAGATAGCGGATCGACCGCCCCTGCCGCACGCGCTCCCGAATCATCGTCGCCGACACGTCGATCGCCGGAACCTCCACCGCCCGGCGGACGGCCGGGTGTCGCGGCGGCGGGGCACCCGGCCGCGCGAACACGACTACGTCCGCGAGATCCGGAAGGGCCTCGGCCTCGTACCACGCGCCGAGCTCCTGCGCCGCGTCCGCCCCCAGCAGTAACGTGAAGCGGTTCCCCGGCTCGCGTTGGGCGAGCGCCCGCAGCGTGCGCACCGTGTACGACGGTGCAGCAAGCGCCAGCTCGATCCGCTCGACCCGGAGCCGCGGATTGCCGGCGACGGCGAGGTCGAGCATCTCGGCCCGCTGCTCGGGCGTCGCTCCGTGCGCGGCCCGCTTGAAGGGCTGCTCCCGGGCCGGGACGAACCGCACGACGGCGCCGAGCGCCTCCCCCGCCGCTTCCGCGGCCGCGAGGTGCCCGACGTGCA
>JAEHDT010000269.1 GCA_016880225.1 Gemmatimonadota bacterium
CCGTCCCTCGCGTACACGGCCGACCCGCGGGCCGCGTTCGACGCGGTGCGGAGCGGCCGGGCCGCCGCCGCGGTGCTGCTGAATCCCACGAAGGTGGAGGAGGTGTTCGCCGTGGCGGACGCGGGCGACGTGATGCCACCCAAGTCCACGTACTTCGTCCCGAAGGTGCCGAGCGGGCTGGCCGTGCGGGCAGTCGAGTAACGCCGCCTCTATATTTGTCAGTCGATGCCCCGTTCCCGCGACCGCATTCTCGCCAATCTCGAGGCGATCTACCGCGAAGCCTACGAGCGTGCCAAGGCCGCCAGTGACCAGGCGCGCATGGTCGACCTGGACGCCGCCTACCAGCGCGAGCAGCTGCTGCTCGAGGTGCTGCTCGACATCCGCGATGCGTTCGCGTCGCTCGGGCCGGCGGCCGGGTCCGACCGGGCCGCCGGACCCGATCCCGTGGCCGCGCTCGAGACGATTCGCCGCATCACGAAACTCCGCTGAGGGATCGCATGCGCCGTCACTTCTCTCTGGGCCTGGCCTGCCTGGCGCTCGTCGGCTGCGGGCGCACGGCCGATATCGTCATCATGGGCGGAATGGTCTGGACCGGCCTCTCGAGCGGGGCCGCGCAGCCAGGCTCCGTGGCCATCGCCGGCGGCAAGGTCCTCGCGATCGGAAGCGATGCGGATCTGGCCCGTTACGTCGGCCCGAAGACCGAGCGTATACAGGCGAACGGCGGCTTGGTGATGCCGGGCTTCACGGATGGCCACACCCACTTCGTCGACGGTGGCTTCCAGCTCACGTCGGTTGACCTGCGCACCGCGGCCACCCCCCAGGAGCTCGTTCGGCGTATCCGGGAGTACGCCAAGACGCTCAAGCCGGGCGAGTGGATCACGGGCGGCGACTGGGATCACACGCTCTGGCCGGGGCAGCCGCTCCCGCGGCACGAATGGATCGATTCGGTCACGCCCGCGAACCCCGTCTTCGTGAGTCGCGTGGACGGGCACGAGGCGCTCGCCAACGCCCTCGCCCTGCGGGCTGCGGGGGTCACCAAGGACACGCCCACGCCCGCGGGTGGCGAGATCGTGCGGGATGCGAAGACGGGCGAGCCGACCGGGATCTTCAAGGACCGCGCGCTGGACCTGGTCGGCCGGGCCGTGCCCGAGCCGTCTCCTGAGCAGCGCGATTCGGCGCTCGCCCGGGCCGTCGCCTTCGCGGCGTCGCTTGGGGTCACGGCCACGGCCCACATGTCGGCGTCGTGGGCCGACCTCGCGAGCTACCGCCGGCTCGAGCGGGCGGGACGGCTCACCATCCGTGCCGCCCTGTACCTCCCCCTCGAGTCCTGGCGCGCCGTCGCCGATACCGTGACCCGGTCGGGAGCGGGCGACGGCTGGGTCAAGATCGGCGGGGTCAAAGGCTTCATGGACGGCTCGGCGGGGTCCCGAACGGCTTATTTCTTCGCCCCCTACAGCGATTCGGCGGGCTACTACGGGTTGCTACAGCACCCGGAGGCGGAGATGCGCCGCTGGATCGGCAGCGCCGACTCCGCCGGCCTGCAGGTCGCCGTCCATGCCATCGGGGACCGGGCGAACGCCATCCTCCTCTCGATCTTCGACAGCGTGGCGCGGGCGCACGGCCCGCGCGACCGGCGCTTCCGCATCGAGCACGCACAGCACCTCCGCCCCGAGGATATCCCCGCCTTCGGGAAAGTGGGCGTGATCGCGTCGATGCAGCCCTATCACGCCATCGACGACGGCCGCTGGGTGGACCAGCGCATCGGGCCGGTGCGCATCCGGACGACCTACGCCTTCCGCGGGCTGCTCGATTCCCGGGCACGGCTCGCGTTCGGCTCCGACTGGACGGTCGCACCCCTCGACCCGCTCCTCGGCGTGTATGCGGCGGTCACCCGCCGCACCCTCGACGGCAAGCATCCGGCCGGATGGGTGCCGGAGCAGAA
>JAEHDT010000270.1 GCA_016880225.1 Gemmatimonadota bacterium
ACACCTTGCCGTCCATGACGAACAGCACCCGCGTGGCCGCCATGCCGGCCACGCCGAGCGACGCTTCCAGCACCCGATCCGCCAGGCGATGCACCGCCATGCGGAAGCCGCGGTCGGTGAGCGGGGGCACATGCGCCCGTAGCTCGCGCCGCACGCCCCCCGCGGCCACGTCGTGGACGGTGACGACTGTCGTGTCGCCCGGCGCCGCGGCGAGGGCGACCGCGAAGTCGGCGCCGAGCGCCTGATACAGCGGATAGTTCAGCCCCGCGGCCGCCGCTGCACCGCCGGTTCCCCGGCCGCTCGTTCCGGGCCGCGCGGGGGCGGGCGGCGCCACCGTCGCGAAACGAATCGAGTCGCCGCCGGGGAGCGTGATCAGCTCGAAGCGGTCGCTGTAGTCCAAATCCCGTGTGACGATCGCCCGGACCGAGTCGAGCACGGCGGCGCGCCCCGGCAGCACCACCATGCCCGGGCGCACGCCGGGGCGGTACACGATGCCGATGCGAACGCCACGATCGATCGCGCTGGTGTCTTGGGCGACGGACCGCCCCACCACCGCACCGGACATGAGCGACACGGCCAGCACGAGCCGTCTCATTGGCGTTTGCCGGAGAAGTAGAACCGCACGAACAGCACCTCCGAATTCCAGCCCGCGGGGAGCGTTCCGAACGCCTTGAAGCGCCCGGCCTCCTCCACCGCGCCCTGCGCTTCCAGGTCGAAGGCGAAGTTACCCGAGCGTCTGATGAACTGCAGGTCGCTCACGGACCCGTCGCGATGCACGAAGAACGAGACCTCCGCCTCGAGGGGACTGCTCTGCAGCGGCCGCTGCCACCGCCGCAACACCTGGGCGACGATGTTCTGCAGGTACTCGGGGAACGGAAACTCCACCCCTTCCGTGCTCACCGTGGCCACGTCCGACCCGGTGGATGGCGTCTCGCCGGGCAGCGGCGCCACCTTCGGGGTCGTGCGCGGCGCGGCCTCGCGCTTGGTGTTGTCCGCCACGGGCGGCGGAGCCGCCTTGGACACCGTGCTCTTGGGCGTCGGCGCCTTGGGCGCCGGGGCCGGCTTCTCTTCCGCGGGTCGATCGACGGCCTCCGGCGCCTTGCGGGCATCCGGGGCCGGTTCGGGCGCCGCCACGAGATGCACGCGATACGTGGGCGGCACGGCCCGGTGGGCGTCGGCCGCCCCGGCCACGAGGAACACCGCGACCAGCGCGTGCACGACCACCGTCCCCGCGAGGCCGACGCTCACGTTGTCGTGACCGCGAGCCCCGCGTCTCACCGCTCCACCGTCTCCGGCTCCGCGACGAGGCCGACGTCGCTCACGCCCGAGGTCCTGATCACCGCCAGCACCTGGACGACGTCCGCGTAGGGCACCCGACCGTCGGCACGGAGGTACACCCCAGTGGGCCGTTTGGTTCGCACGAAAGCGGGGAAGGTGGCCCGGAAGTCCGCGTAGGACAGCGGCGCCTGGTCGATGAAGATGCGTCCGTCACGGTCGAGCGTGACCACGAGACCTGACTTCGGCTCGAGCGGGCGCGCGGCGGCGCGCGGCAGCCGCACGTCCACGCCCCCCTGCATGATCGGCGCCGTGATCATGAAGATGATCAGCAGCACGAACGCCACGTCGACCAGCGAGGTCACGTTGATGTCGGCGTTCAACGGCAGCTCGCCGTGGCCGCGCAGTCCCCCGCCTCCCACGAGCCCCGCCACTAGAGCCTCCCTTCGCGCGCCAACGTCGCGATGATCTCCTGCGCGAACCCTTCGAGCTCTCCCGCGAACAGGCCGAGCCGGTTCACGAACAGGTTGTACGCCATGACGGAGGGAACGGCGACGGCGAGTCCTCCAACGGTGGTCACGAGTGCTTCGGCCACGCCGGGGGCCACGGCGCCGATGTTGCCGGAGCCGCCCACCGCGATGCCGATGAACGCATCCATGACACCCAGCACCGTGCCGAGCAGGCCGAGCAACGGGCTCACGGAGCCGAACGTGGCGAGCCAGGGGATGAAGCGTGCCGCCGCGTCGCGCTCCGCGGCCACCTCCTTCGCGAGCACCATGCGCAGCGCCTCGAGCTGGGTCGTGGTGAGCGCCGCCTGCGTCGCCACGGCGGGCCCGTTCTCCTTCAGGCCGCCGGGCTTGAGCTCGGAGAAGAAGTTGATCCCCTCGCGCAACAGGCGGTTGTACGGCGACGAGGGAAGCCGCATCGCGGCGTGGTAGGCGTCGTCGAGTCGCGGGGCCCGCTCGATTTCCGCCATGAAGCGGTCGGCCTGCCGCCGCATGCGGCGGAACTGCCACCACTTCAGGAAGATGAGATACCAGGAGACGAGGGAGAACACGACGAGGATCGCGAGGACGAACTTGGTCTCGCGACTCGACGTGAGCACCAGCTCCCAGGGCGTTGTGGGAACCGCCCGACCCGCCTGTAGCAGCAGCACGCTGTCGGCCCTCCTCGCTAGTTGCGGTACCCGCCCGGGTGCGCGCGGTGCCAGGCCCACGCGCTCGCCAGGATCTCCTCGAGGCTCGAATGCCGCGGCCGCCAGCCGAGCACCCGCTCGGCCCGCCCCCGTGCCGCCACCAGGAACGGCGGATCGCCCGGGCGACGGGGCCGGAGCACCGCCGGAATGGCCCGCCCCGTCACGCCGCGCGCCGCCTCGACCACCGCGAGGACCGAATGCCCCGTGCCGGTGCCGAGATTGAGCGCCACCGCACCGTCGAGCGGCGCGTCGAGCGCCCGGACGTGGGCGTCGGCCAAGTCGAGCACGTGAATGTAGTCGCGCACGCAGGTGCCGTCGGGTGTCGGGTAGTCAGTCCCGAAGACGTCAACGGCGGGCACACGTCCCTGCGCCACGCGCAGCACGTTGGGGATGAGGTGGGTCTCCGGCTCGTGATCCTCGCCGTAGCACTCGGAAGCGCCCGCGGCGTTGAAGTAGCGCAGGCTCACCGACTGCAGCCCATGACTGACGGCATGACGGGCGAGCATCGCTTCGAACTCCAGTTTCGTCTCGCCGTACGGGTTCATCGGGGCGGGCGGCGCGTCTTCGCGGATCGGCTCCGCCCCGCGTTCTCCGTAGATCGTGCATGACGACGAGAAGATCACGCGCCGCACGCCCGCGGCCACGGCGGCGTCGAGCAGCACGGCACCGGCCGCGACGTTGTTCGCGCGGTACTTCGCCGGATCCGCGACCGATTCGGCGACGAGCGCGAACGCCGCCAGGTGCATCAGGGCGTCGACGGTCTGTCGGCCGAACAACCGCTCGAGCACCAACCGGTCGCCCACGTTACCCTCGACGAATTCGGCGCCGGAAGCCACCGCCGCCCGATGACCGGTGCTCAAATCATCCAGGACGATGGGCAGGTCGCCGCGGGCCAGGAGCTGCTCCACCACGACGCTGCCGATGTAGCCCGCCCCGCCGGTCACGAGGACCTTACGGCCCATCGTGCCGCTCCAGCCCGAACAGGCGTTTCAGCGCCTCGAGCAGGCCGTAGCCACGGCCGGCCTGGGCCGCCTCCTTGAGGGCGATGGTGGGTTGATGCAGGAACTTGTTGAGCAGGGCCTGGCTGAAGTGCTCGAGCTCGCCGCGGTCGTCGGGGCTCAGGTGGGGCAGACGCCGCAGCACACGCTCGAGCTCGGCGGCCCGGACGCGGTCCATGCGCTCGCGGAACTCCTTCAGCACCGGCACAACGACCAGCCCGCCGTACCAGGCCCAGAAGCGCTCCACCTCTTCGCTCACGATGTGCTCGGCCGCCGGGATGTCGCGACGGCGTCCCGCCGCGGCCTGCGCCGCGACGGCCTGGAGATCGTCGATGTCGTAGAGGAAGACATTCTCGAGCTGCGCCACGGCGGGCTCCACGTCGCGCGGCACGGCGAGATCGAGGATGCACAACGGGCGCCCGCCGCGCCGGGCGACGGCAGGCGCGACCCGGTCCCACGTGACGACAGCGTGGGGGGCGGCAGTGGAGCACAGCACGATGTCCGCGTCGGCGAAATGGTCCCACGCTTCGTCCAAGGGCAACGCCCGGGCATGCAGCTCTTCGGCGATCGCGCGCGCGCGCTCATAGGTCCGGTTCGCCACCAGGGTCACCCGCACGCCCTCGGACACCAAACAGGTTGCCGCGAGCTCGGCCATGTCGCCCGCACCGAGGATCAGCGCCGAGCGGCCGGCCAGCTCGGTGAAGATCTTGGCGGCGACGGCGACGGCGGCGGACGGAGCCGACGCTGCGCCGGTTCCGAGCCCCGTCTCGCTCCTGACGCGCGCGCCGACGAGCAGGGCCGATTGGAACAAGCGGTGCAGCACCGGACCCGCCTGCGCCTTCGACATCTCCCACGCCTCGCGCACCTGACCCTGGATTTGCGACTCCCCGAGGATCATCGAGTCGAGCCCCGCGGACACGCGGTACAGGTGGCGCACGGCATCACGGTCGCGCTGGCTGTAACCGTATTCGACCGCGCTGCGGCCGCCCCCCAGCCGCTCGGACAAGAGCGCCCACACCGCCTCGGGTACCGCCTCTTCGGGTTCGGCGAGATAGAATTCCGTGCGGTTGCAGGTCGAGAGCAGCACGCCGCCGCGCGCGCCCGCCGCCAGCACGCGCTCGAGCGCCAGCGGAACCTCGCGCGGCGCATGGGCGAAGCGCTCGCGCACCTCGAGCGGCGCGGTGCGGTGGTTCACGCCCAGCACGGTGATGCTCATCGCGCCGCCGCTCAGAGAAACCGTTGGGTGCCGGGCGCCGTGAGCTTCAGCGCCAGGTAGACGAGGAGCACGGCGGCAAAGCTCGCGATGCTCGCGAACGCCGCGCGCCGGCCGGCCCAGTGGCGCACGACCCGCACGCCGACCGCCCAGCCGAGGACCAGCCAGGTCAGCATCCCCCACACGACCTGCGCCGCATCGACCGACGCACCGCCGGCGTAGCGCACCCCGAACCCGAGCAGCACGCCCAACGTCACCGTCGGGAACCCGAGCACGAGTGACAGGTGGTTCAGCTGGTCGAGCCGTTCGAGCGGCGGGAACAAGCGGAACACCTGCCCGAAGCGCTTCGTCTTGAGCTCGCGGAACTGTAGCAGGTACAGCGCGGCGGCGATGAACGCCAGCGCCAGCATGGCGAGGCCGAGGACGCTGACCGTGATGTGCAGGACGGACCACGGGCCGCGGGCCGACGGGAACGCCACTTCCGGGGCGAGCCCGATCAAGAGCGCCAGCCCGATCAGCCCGGTCGCCAGGGGTCCGGTGAACAGCCCCACCGCCGATGCGCGGAACGCCGCCTCGTTGACCACCTGCAGCAGCACGAGGAACAGGGCGAGCAGCGAGAGCGTCGGGGCGACGCCCCGAAACGGCGCGAGCTGGGCCACGCCGACCAAGTGGGCACCGATCCCCGCGAGGGCGACCCCCAGCGTAACGGCGCGGGACGCGGGCCGTAGCCCGGCGAACGGCGCCACCACGAGCGCGGTGGCCAAGGCATACAGGCCAAGCGCGATGAGATGAGGAACGAGGACCACTGGACCCCAAGGCGCCGGCCCCGCCCGGGGCCGGCGGCCGATCAGGACGGCATCTTCCGGATGAGCCGAACCGGCATGCCCGGAACGAGATTGGGGTGGCCGATAGCCAGGATCAACCCCGACGCCGAATGATCACGCGTGTGCACGATCTCGAGCACCACCTGGATCTGCTCGGACGACGAGCCGGGCAATCCCGAGGCCGGCCGGAACACTTCGAACAGGTCGCCGGGGGTGACGCCCTCCGCGCGCCCCCGATTGATGAACACGATCTGCTGCGGGCCGGTCAGGACGTGCAGGTCCCGCTCGGCGATCACGAAGCCTTCGAGCCCCTGGTCGACCGGAGTCGGGCGCACCTGACCCGGGTCCTTGAACGGCTCGAGCGGCAGCGCCAGGTGACCATCGTGAATGCGCCCGAACTGCATGATGACATCGGCGAGCACCTGCCGGCGCTGCAGCTCCGTCACGCGTGCGACCCCCAGCGGCACCACGACCCCGCCCCACCCCGCGATGTCGCGATCGACGCGCACGACCAACAGCGAATCCCCAACGTGATACGACGCGTTGCGAGGCGGCTGTACCGCTATCTGGTCGAACGTGATCGCCGTGGAGCGCTCGGTGAGCCGGGGGATGGCGGGAACCGCCGTGTTGCCGAGTACGCGACCGTAGGGAAGCCTCTCCCCCTCGGTGAGGAATCCAGCCGCGTAGAACTCACCCCGCCGCAGCGGGCGGTACGGCTGGTTCGCGTAGGCCCGCAGCACGTCCCGCACCTGCTGCGACGCCGTGCGACGCCGGTCGAACATGGTCTCGTACGTCTCCGTGGGCTCCGGCGGGGGCGGCGGCTCCTCGACGACCTGCGCCGTGTCGAGCGCGGTGGTGTCGGGCGCGACCGCCACCGTGTCGGGCGAGGGCGCGGCGTGCACCGTGTCGCCCGGTACCTCGGGGGGCGGGGCCACGGTCGTGGTCTCGGGCGGCGCCTGGGCTACGCTCACCGCCGGGGCCAGACTCAACTCTTCCCCGGGGTAGATCCAATGGGGATCGTCGATGAGGGAAGTATTGAGGCGGTAGATCTCGGGCCAGAGCAGCGGGTCGCTGTAATAGAGCTGCGCGATGGACCAGAGCGTCTCCCCGGCGGTCACGACGTGCGTGGCGGGGATCTGGCCCGGCGGGGCCTGCGCGGCCGGCGCGGCCGCCGCTTGCGACGTGTCCTGCGCCGGCTGCGAAGTGTCCGGTCGAGCCTGCGTCGTGTCCTGCGCGGCGACCGCGGGCGCCAGCCCCGCGAGCAGCCCTGCTACAAGGGCGAGCAGGGCTGCCCGTTCAGAACGGCAGATCGTCGTCCTCCTCATCCAGGGCCTCCGGGAACGCGTCGAGCGATTCCGCCTTGCCCCCGCCGTCGGGCGCCACCTTGGCGGCGGCCTTGGCCCGCGCGAACTCGCCGGAGCCTTCGCCACCTCCCCGAGACGACAGGAGAATCACTTCCCGCGCGATCACTTCGGTGGTGTACCGGGTCTGCTTCTCCCGATCCTCCCACGTCCGATACTCGATGCGCCCCTCGACGTAGATCCGATCGCCTTTCTTCATATACTTCTCCGCCAGATCCGCCAGCTGGGCGCCCTTGTTGTTCCAGCAGATCACCCGATGCCACTCGGTCTTCTCCTGCTTCTCCCCGCCCTGCCCGGTCCACTGGCGGCTCGTCGCCAAGGAAAGGGTGGCGACACGGGAACCGTTGGTGGTGCTCCGCACCTCGGGATCGGCGCCCAAGTTCCCGATTAGCATGACCTTATTGAGGCTCCGGCTCACAGCAGACCTCCCGACGCTAGGCGGGTCTCGAGACCAAGGGCGACAACAGTATATGACCCGCAAGTTATTCTGTCAATCAAAGATACGCCACTTGTGCTAAAGTTTTGCAGCGACCCCGTCTGCTGGAATGGCAGCCCGGAGGACGACGGCATCCTCGACTGGCCGCCGGTAGTAGCGCGCCCGTCGAGCCACCTCGCTGAACCCCAGGGATTGGTACAGGCGGCGTGCGACCGAGTTCGATTCGCGTACCTCGAGGTACACCACACGCACCCCGCAGGCAGCGAGCAGCGCCAGCATTCGCTCCACCAGCGCACGCCCGAGTCCACGGCGCCGGTGCGGGGGCGCCACGCCCAGATTCAGAATCTCGCCCTCATCGGCGGCGCAGTGCGCTACGGCGTACCCGACCACCGCCCCGTCCTCCTCGGCGACGAGGAACGGAACGGCGGATCTCACGCACTCCGCGAAGTCGTTCGCCGACCATGGGTCGGAGAACACCGCGCGCTCGATCGCGCCCACCTCGCCCAGGTCAGCCAGCCGGGCGGGACGAATCGCGGAGCGCTCGACCGTGGCGCGCCTCCCATTGAGCCTGCGCTTCCGCAGGACGTCCGTACCAGGGCTCCGCGCTGGCCGGATCG
>JAEHDT010000271.1 GCA_016880225.1 Gemmatimonadota bacterium
CCACCCGCGACGCCATCCCGATCGCCGCGCAAGAACAGTTAATCGTCGAGCTCTATTCCAAGTGATGACGACTCTTGATTTGACAGGGCTGGTCCGCCCGCACTTGGTCGAGATGACCAAGCGCGAGGACAACGCCAACGCCGCCGAGTTCCGGCTCCAGCCGCTGGAGCGGGGGTACGGCTACACGCTCGGCAACTCGCTGCGCCGCATGTTGCTGTCGTCGCTGCGCGGCGCGGCCGTATGGGCGTTCCGGCTGGACGGCGTGGTCCACGAGCATCAGACCATCCCCGGCGTGGTCGAGGACGTGCACCAGATCATCCAGCGGCTGAAGCAGCTGACCCTGGTGCTCGTGCCCGATGTGGACGAGGCCGTGCTGCACATCAAGCACGACAAGGCGGGCCCCGTGTACGCCCGCGACATCGAGGCGCACAGCGCCGTGACGATCGTGAACCCCGACCAGCTGTTGTTCACCATGCAGGACGACCGCGAGATCGCGGGCGAGCTGTACGTGAACAAGGGCCGCGGCTACGTCGAGGCGGAGCAGCACCCAATCGATCGCACCATGCCCGTGGACGTCGTCCGCGTCGACTCGATCTACAACCCGGTCCGCCGGGCGAACTTCACGGTAGCGGAGACGCGCGTGGGTCAGCGCACCGACTACGACCGGCTCACGTTGACGGTGGAGACCAACGGCACGATCTCGCCGGAAGACGCCGTCGCCTACGCCGCGGCGCTGGCCCAGGAGCACTTCCGGTTCTTCGTCGATTTCGGCAAAGTGCCGATGGTCGCCGCGCAGCCGGCCGGGAACGGCGGCGCCGCGACGGGCCACCTGCGGGACGTGCTGGCCCGCTCGATCGACGACGTGGGACTGTCCGTGCGCTCGGTGAACTCCCTGAAGAACTCCAACATCCGCACCCTGGGCGACCTCGTGCAGTACCGTGAGGAAGACCTGCTCAAGGTGAAGAATGTGGGCGAGAAGGCCCTGGGCGAGATCGCCGAGCTGCTGCGCCGGGAAGGGCTCAACTTCGGGATGAAGCTCGAGGAGAGCGGCGACGAACTGAAGGTGCTCGACCCCGGCGCGCCGCCGATGGCGCAGGCTACTGAAGGAGACGTGGAGTAATGCGCCACCGCGCCAAGGGGCGGCAACTTTCGCGCACGGCCAGTCACAAGAAGGCCCTGCTCGCGAACCTCGCCACCAGTCTGTTCCGGCACGACCGGATCGTGACCACCGAGGCCAAGGCGAAGGAGTTGCGTCCCTATGCCGAGCGGCTCATTACGCTCGCGCGTCGCGGCGACCTCCACGCCCGGCGGCTGGTGGAGCGCCGGCTCAAGGACAAGGACGTGACGCACCGCTTGTTCAAGGATTTGGGGCCACGGTTCGCGGCGCGACCCGGTGGCTACACGCGGATCGTCAAGCTGGGCCATCGCGCGGGCGACGGTGCCGACGTGGCTCGGATCGAACTGCTGAGTGAGTGACGGAGCGGGGTGGACGGCGCGAACGGCGAAGGGGGACCCACGGTCCCCCTTTTCGTTAGGCAGCCTTGGTGACGCGGTTCGCCTTGAGACAGCGGGTGCAGACGCGTAGCCGGCGCGTCGTGCCGTTCACCACCGCGCGCACGCGCTGCAGATTAGGATACCAGCGGCGGTTCGTCTTATTGTTCGCGTGGCTGACGTTGTGCCCCGTGATGGGGCCCTTGCCACAGATCTCGCACACTCGAGCCATTGGGACCGGTCCGACCGAAGGATGAACGCCCGGAAGCACAACCGCGCCCGTAGGGGCGGCGAGCCCAAACCTAAACCGGCCAAGCAGGCGGGGCAACCCCGGCGTACGGCGGTGATCACCGGCATCACGGGACAAGACGGCTCGTACCTCGCGGAGCTGTTGCTGGCGAAGGGCTATGAGGTCGTCGGCGTGGTGCGGCGCACGTCGCACGACTCCTACGAGCGCATCGGGCACCTGCTCGACCGCGTTCACATCGTGCCGGCGGATCTGCTCGACCAGCACTCGCTCACGTCCGTGGTGCGCGACGCCCGGCCGGACGAGGTCTACAACCTCGCGGCCCAGAGCTTCGTGCCCACTTCGTGGACGCAGCCGGTGCTCACCGGCGAGTTCACGGCGTTGGGGGTGACGCGGCTGCTCGAAGCGGTCCGCCTCGCGCACCCGACGGCCCGGTTCTACCAAGCGAGCTCGTCGGAGATGTTCGGTAAGGCGCAGGAGACGCCGCAGCGCGAGACCACGCCGTTCTACCCGCGCTCCCCCTACGGGGTGGCGAAGGTGTACGGTCACTGGATCACGGTGAACTACCGGGAATCGTACGGGCTGCACGCATCGAGCGGCATCCTCTTCAACCACGAGTCGCCGCGCCGCGGGCTCGAGTTCGTGACGCGCAAGATCAGCTACGGCGTCGCGCGCATCGTCAAGGGAAAGGAGCGCGAGCTGCTGCTCGGCAACCTCGATGCGCGGCGCGACTGGGGGTTCGCGGGCGATTACGTGGACGCCATGTGGCGCATGCTGCAGCAGCCCCGTCCGGGTGACTACGTCGTCGGCACGGGCGAGACGCACTCCGTGCGCGAGTTGTGCGAGGTGGCGTTTTCGCACGCGGGGCTCGACTGGAAGAAGCACGTGAAGGTGGATCCCCGCTTCGTGCGGCCGGCGGAGGTCGACACCCTCCAGGCCGATGCGTCCAAGGCCAAGCGGGAGCTCGGCTGGGTGCCACGGACCAGCTTCACCGAGCTGGTACGGATGATGGTCGATGCCGACCTGGAGCGCCTGTCGTGAAAGTGCTCGTCACCGGCGCCGACGGCTTCGTGGGCCGCTGGGTGGTGCGGCGCTTGCTCGCCGATGGGCGCGAGGTGTACGGCGCCGTACGGCCGGGCCAGAGTCCGGTGCCGGTGGCGCCCGCGGGCGACCTGACGCCCGCCGAGCGCGACGCCGTGCGCTGGCTGCCGCTCGAGCTGACGGACGCCGAGTCGGTGCGCGTGTGCGTGGACCTCCCCTACGACGCGGTGGTACACCTCGCGGCGGTGTCGTCGGGGCTCGACGCCATGCGGGATCCGGGTTTCGCCTGGAACGTGAACGCCGCCGGCACGGCGCGGATCGTCCAGGTCCTGGGGCTCGCCCGGCGGACCGGCCGGGCCGACCCGGTGGTGCTCGTGGTTTCGACGGGCGAAGTGTACGGCATGGGCGACGCGCCGCGGGCGCGCCGTGAGACCGATCCGGTGGCCCCGTCATCGCCGTACGCGGCGAGCAAGGCGGGCGAGGAGCTGGCGGCGCTTGAGGCATGGCGACGCACTGGACTGCGCGTGATCGTGGCCCGCGCCTTCGCGCACACCGGGCCCGGCCAGGACGCGCGCTTCGTGGTGCCGGCCTTCGCGGAGCGGCTGCGGTTCGCCAAGCGGGTGAGCGCCCCGGTGGTGAAGGTCGGAAACCTCGAGCCCGTGCGCGAGTTCCTGCACGTGCGGGACGTGGTGGATGCCTACGCGCGGCTGCTCGCCAAAGGTCAACCGGGCGAGATCTACAACGTGGCGTCGGGGCAGGGCGTCTCGCTCGAGGACTTGTTCTACCGGCTGGCCGAGCGGATCGGCGTCCGCCCGATCCCCGAAGCGGACCCGGACCTGGTGCGCGGCGGGGATATTCTCCATCTGGTGGGTGACGCGGCCAAGCTCTCCGCGGCCACGGGCTGGGCGCCGCGTTACTCGCTGGACGACACCCTGCGGGACGTGCTCGATGCCCAAGCGGACTGACCTCCGGAGGATCCTGCTGCTCGGCTCGGGACCAATCGTGATCGGCCAAGCCGCCGAGTTTGACTACTCGGGCACGCAGGCGGTCAAGGCCCTCAAGGAAGAGGGCTATACCGTCATCCTCGTCAACTCGAACCCGGCCACGATCATGACCGATCCTGAGCTGGCCGATCGGACGTACGTCGAGCCGGTGACGCCGGAGTGGGTACGCAAGGTGATCGAGCGCGAGCGGCCCGACGCGCTGCTGCCGACGATGGGCGGGCAGACGGCGTTGAACGTGGCGATGGCCCTCGCGAAGGACGGCACGCTCGAGCGCTCGGGCGTCGAGCTGATCGGCGCGAATGCGCGAGCGATCCAGATGGCGGAGGACCGGGCGGAGTTCGCGGCCGCGATGCGTCGGATCGGCCTGGCGACGCCCGTGGGGCGCACGGTGGCCTCCGTGCAGGAGGGCGTCGCTGCGGCGGGGGAAGCCGGCTACCCCGCGATCATTCGACCGTCGTACACGCTCGGGGGCACGGGGGGCGGAGTCGCCTACAACCGGGCCGAGTTCGAGGAGCTGGTGGAGCGGGCGCTGGAGCTCTCCCCGGTGCACACCACCCTGGTCGAGCGCAGCGTGCTGGGGTGGAAGGAGTTCGAGCTCGAGGTGATGCGCGACGCCCGGGACAACGTGGTGATCGTGTGCTCGATCGAGAATCTGGACCCGATGGGGGTGCACACCGGCGACTCGATCACGGTGGCGCCCGCGATGACCCTCACGGACCGCGAGTATCAGCGGATGCGCGACGCGGCCATCGCCATCATCCGGGAGATCGGTGTGGAGGCGGGCGGCTGCAACATCCAGTTCGCCGTGAACCCCGCCGACGGCGAGATGCTGGTGATCGAGATGAACCCGCGCGTGTCGCGCTCCTCGGCTTTGGCCTCGAAGGCCACCGGCTTCCCCATCGCCCGCATCGGCACGAAGCTCGCCGTCGGGTACACGCTCGACGAGCTGCCGAACGACATCACGAAGACGACTCCCGCGTCATTCGAGCCCGTGCTCGACTACGTCGTGGTGAAGGTGCCCCGCTTCGCCTTCGAGAAATTCCCGACGGCCGATTTCCGCCTCACGACCCAGATGAAATCGGTGGGTGAGGCGATGGCGATCGGGCGGACGTTCAAGGAGGCGTTCCAGAAGGGCCTCCGTGCCCTGGAGATCGGGCGGCCCGGATGGGTGGTGGGCGAGACGCTGGCGGACGACCGCCTGACCAGCGACAGCCCCGAGGACCTGCGCGTCGCGCTGCGCACGCCAACGCCCGAGCGCATCTTCCAGATCAAGCGCGCCCTGCTCGGGGGAGTCTCGGTGGACGACGTCGCGCGGGCCTCGGGCATCGATCCCTGGTTCCTCTATCAGATGGAGGAGCTGATCGAGGCGGAGCGCTGGTTCGCGGGAGAGCCGCGGGCCGAAGCGGCCGAGCTGCGCCGCATGAAACGGATGGGCTTCTCGGATCGCCAGCTCGCCACGCTCCGCGGCACCACGGAAGCGGCGATGCGCGAGGCGCGCTGGCGGGCGGGCGTTCACCCCGCCTACAAGACCGTCGACACCTGCGCCGGGGAGTTCCCATCCGCCACCCCGTATCTCTACAGCTCGTACGACGCGGAGAACGAGTCCGAGCCGTTCGG
>JAEHDT010000039.1 GCA_016880225.1 Gemmatimonadota bacterium
GGCCGCGTGCCCGCCGCCGCCCGCCGTGGCGTCCACGGCGCGGCAGCCGCCCTCGGCCCAGGCCCGCACGGCGTCCGCGAGGACGGGGACATGGTAGGTGACGGTGGCCCTCCCTTTCCGAAAAACGAAAGCCCCGCCTGCCGTGGCAGACGGGGCCGGATGCGTCGTCCCGCGAGGCGGGTTCAGGCGGGGCTGACGGGGCTCGAACCCGCGACCTCCGGTGTGACAGACCGGCACTCTAACCAGCTGAGCTACAGCCCCCTGCGACGGAGGGTCGCAATATAGGCCGCCGCCCGGGTCAATTCAATGCCTCAGAAATTCCGGCACTTGAACTGCTTCTTCACCTGCGGCATGATCGCCTCCAGCTTGCCGAGATTCTGCAGCATCGCGTTCGCGGTCGGCGGATGAACGCGCGCGCCGAACACCAGGGCGCCTTTGGCGCGGCCGATCCAATCATTCACCGACTTCGCCTCGCCGCAGTTCTTGGACTTGACCATCGCGCTGTACTGCGCGAACAACGGCCCCACCGACGAGACGCCGTACCAGAAGCTCGCCTGCACGCGGATCTGCTGGCGCGGCCCGACGGTGTCCGCCGGGGTGCGCGGCGTCACGAGCTGCAGCAGCTGATCGAGCCAGGGGTAGGCGCGGTCGTAGGCGCCCGCCTGCGCGAGCTTCGATCCCGCGGTGAGCATGAACACGGCGGCGCTCAGCCGGTCGCTCGAGTCGGGGGAGGTGAGCGCCGGCGTGATGTACGCCTTGGCGCTGTCCACCCGGTCGGCGAACGTGTTGCGGAACGCGCGCAGCCCCGCCGTGTCCGCCTTGAGCTTGTTGGCCTGGGCCGTGTCGTAGGTGGCGCCGTCCACCAGCGCCCGCGCCACGAGCAGCGAGCCTTTGACGTCGGTGGGGTCGAGCTTCAGCGACTGCTTGTACGCCCACACCGACGAGTCCTTCTGGCCCTTGAGATCGTACGCCGAGCCCAACGTCTTCCAGAACGCGGCCGACTTGGGGAAGTTCTTCACCGCGAGATGGCTGAAGAACAAGAGCTGCGTGGTGTCGGAGATCTGCTGCGCCGCGCCGAGCGCGGGCTTCAAGACCATGGTGTCCGAACCCTTGGAGGGGTCGGCCTGGACTTGGGCCACGAACCCGTCCAGCACGCAGCGCCACAGCTCCCCCTCGATGCACACGCGCAGCCGCGTGTCGATCATCCGCTGGTCGCCGGGGTTGTGCGCCAGGCCCTCGTCGAGCAGGGTCTTGGCGCGCTCGTACTGACGCTGCTGCAGCAGCAGCTGCACGATCCCGAGGCGCAACTGCGCGTTCTGCGGCTCTCCCCCGAGCTCGTGGGTGAACGCGTCGATCGCCTTGAGCGTGTCGCCCTTCTGTTGATAGGCGTGCCCGATCGTTTCCCAGGCGGTGGCGTTCAGCGAATCGCCCTTGGTGGCGCGGAGCGCGGCGGCCACCATGCTGTCGAGCGGCAGGTGCTGCGCCTCGTACACGGTGGCGATGCACAGATGGGCGGCCGTGAGGTTGGGCTCGATCGCGAGCGCCTTGCGGGCGGCGTCGAGCGCCTTCGGGAACTGGCTCTTCTGGCGTTGATCGGTGCATTCGCGCGCCTGCTCGGCCGCGCGAGTGATGATGTTGACGCGCTGCGCGATCGCCTCCCCCAGGGACGCGGCCGTCGCCGGACTCGCGCTCGACACGGAGAACAGCGCGGCCATCCCCGAGCTGCCGATGTCCCGCACCCGCATGCGCGCCGCGAGCGTCCCGCCGCTCCGCTCCAGCGCGCCCGTGGTGTAGGCGTTGACGGTGAGAAAGCGCGCCAGCTGATTCGCCTGCGTCTCGTCCAGCAGCACGTCGCACGGGTAGTCGGACGCCTTCAGCGCCTCGCACAGCTTCGGCTTGGGGATCACCTGCACCCGCGAGCGCGCCATCTGGCCGAGCTTGTCGCGCGCCGCGTCCATGACGGCGATGCTCATCACGGAGTCGGCGGGCGTCTTCACGGTCAACGGCAGCACCAGCACCTTGGTGGCGGGCGGCTGATAGGGGAGTTGCGCCGGGGCGGCGGTGGCGATCCATCCCAGCCCGGCGACCAGTGACACCAGTCTCACGCGCGCAGTCCTCACGTTGTGTTCTGATACCCCAAGTGGGCGAAGAGGGATTCGAACCCCCGACTTCCTGCGTGTAAGGCAGGCGCTCTGAACCGCTGAGCTATTCGCCCGTCGCACGCCGGGAGCTATAGGGCGAGACCTACCGGAATGAAAACGCAGTAACCCAGGACGAGCAGAATCGGCGCGGCCGTCGTCGAACCCTTGTCGAGCAGCCAGTACCCGATCGCGAGCGACACGCCGGCCGCCGCCAGGAAGAGCCAGTTTCTCGGTCCGAAATGGAGTCGCGAACGCGCCAATATCTGGTCGGGCATAAGGGCAGGAGTCTACGCGGCAATTTCAACGTCGTCAAGCAGTTGGCTCATCGTCCGGCGGCAGCGTCCACCCCTCGTCCAAGAGCGCCTTGCGCTCCCGGTCGCGGTGGCGCCGCAGCCGCACCAGCCACACGAGGCCGAGCCCCAGGACCGCCCAGAACAGGCCGACGGCGCCGGCCCATCCGAGCCAGCCGTACCGGCTTCCGACGTCGCGCTGCCACCGCGCCTCGAAGTCGCCCTCGGTGAGATGGTACGTGTCGCGCAGCCCCGCGTCGAACGTCGAATCGCGCGCCAAGTGGTCGATCAGGGGCCCCAGTCCCGCGCGGCCGCCCCAGCGCTCGAGCTGCAGCACGGCGGTGGTCGCGAGCGCGTAGCCGCTGGCGGCATCGGCCTCGTCGGCGCGCAGCGCGCGATCCAGCTCGTCCAGGTCGGGCCGGACGCCGCGCGCCACCTGCCAGTTGAGCCGCAGCGCGTCGAGCCTGTCCCATTCGCCCGCGGCGACCGCCGCGTACCCTTCCTCGAACCACAGCGGCAGCGGCCGGCCGACTCGCCAGCGCAGCGCGACGTGGGCGAGCTCGTGACGCAAGGCGGCGGTCAGCCGATCGGGCGGACCGGCGGACAGCAGGACGATCGTGCCGGTTTGCGGAAACGCGGCGCCGTCGCTCCACGAGGGCAGCCGACCGTGCGTCAACGAATCGAAGGCGCTCCGCGTGGGCGCGAGGATCAGCCGGATGGGCCGGTCGGGAAGCCGCCCGATTCCGGGGAACGGCCCCGTCCGGTCCGCCGCGTCCGCCAGCGCCGCGGCGAGGCCGGCCTGCGCAGGCCACGCGACCGCCGTGACCCGCCCGACCGTCA
>JAEHDT010000272.1 GCA_016880225.1 Gemmatimonadota bacterium
GTCGCGGTGATCGTCGCCGATCCCACGGCCATTGCCGTGACCAGACCGCTCGCGCTCACCGTCGCGACCGAGGCGTTGCTCGTCGACCAGGTGATCATCCGGCCCGTCAGCGCGTTCCCGTTGGCGTCCCGCGGCGTCGCCGCGATCTGCTGCGTCAGTCCCACCGATAGCGTGACCGCCGTCGGGAGCATGCTCACCGACGCGACCGCTGCGGGGCAAACGACGCTGATGGCGGCGGACCCCGAGAGACCGCCCGGCTGCTCCGTGGCGGACAGCGTGTACTGGCCGCAGGTGGAGTTATGGTAGTGCCCGTAGTGGCGGCCGCCCACGGAGTTCGTATCCACCACGCCGCCCGTCGCGCTCCACACGACGGAGATGCGGGCGGTGTCGCCCGCGGCGGTGAGGCCGACGGCGGAGAAATCCTGTACTTGGTCGGGCTGCAGCGTGGCGCTGGTGGGAGAGACGACGAGTTGGGTGGGCGGTTCGGTCGTCCCAGTTGGGACGGGCTTTTCGCAGCTCGCGACCGCGACGAGCGGAAGGGCCAGCAGGGCGCCGCGCCACAGCGTGGCTTTCAGCAGCGCGAGACGGTGCGCCAGCTTGTGTCCGAACGGCATTGCACGCCTCCCCGGGGATCAAAGCGAACGGGCCGCCAACGTCGACCCGTGTCGATCGCTGGCGGCCCGGCTGGCGTGGCGGCGAACCGCGGTAGCCCCGTAGCTCTGCGTCACCGCCTTTCGACGGTTTTGCTCTGAGCAGCGTGCTCTCTTGCGCGGGAAGCTACCCGCCGTGTTGGGAGCACGGCGGTGACGGGCGTCACTCCATCCTCGCTACATCGGCATGTGGTGAGCGGGCATCACTTAGGGACCGATTTCGACACCGATCCCGTCGCGCCGCAACCTCCCGAGCAGCCACGCTTGGACGCGCGCGGTCACCTGGACCACCCCATCCACCTGCGCCTCGCCCAATACCTCAGACTCGCGATGCAACAGCGCGAGCAGCCGGCCGTCGCCGAGTGGAACATGAATCCGGGCGATGGGCCGGAGCGCCTGAGCGGACGTGCGCAGCACGGTCCGCAGCTGCTCCACGCCGCCCAATTGCGGATTGCGGACCGCGGATTGGGGAGCCGCAGAGGTGAGTACCGCGTGCGGATAGTGTTCCCGGACCAGCGCCAGAAACCCTCGCGGATCGGGAAGCAGATCGGCCTTGTTGAACACGTAGATCACGCGCTTCGGCTCGGAACCTTCATCGGCCATCTGCAATCCGAGATCCGCAATCCGCAATTCCTTGTCCACCACTCTCGCTTGCTCCTCCCACGCGGGGTGCGCCGCGTCGATCACGTGCAGCAGCAGATCGGCGTCGCGCGCCTCCTCGAGCGTCGCGCGGAACGACGCTACCAGGTGGTGCGGCAGCTTGCGGATGAACCCGACGGTGTCGGTGAGCCGGACGCGATAGCCGTCGCCCACGTCCACCTCACGCGTCAGCGTGTCCAGCGTGGCGAACAGCCGGTCCTCCACGAACACGTCGGCGCCCGAGAGCGCCCGCAGAATGCTCGACTTGCCGGCGTTGGTGTAGCCGACGAGCGCCGCGGTGGGGAGCGGGCGCCGCCCCTGGCGCTGATTCGCCCGATGGTCGGCCACCGCCTCGAGGCGCTGCTTCAGCACCGAGATCTTGCGGCGGATCACCCGGCGGTCGGTCTCGAGCTGGGTCTCGCCCGGGCCCCGCAGCCCGATACCGCCGCGGATGCGCGACAGGTGGGTCCACATGCGCGTGAGCCGGGGCAGGAGATACTCGAGCTGCGCCAGCTCCACCTGCATCTTCGCCTCGGCCGAGCGAGCCCGGGTCGCGAAGATGTCGAGGATGACCTCGGTGCGGTCCATCACCCGCACCGCCAAGGCGTCTTCGAGGTTGGTGCCCTGCACGGGCGAGAGCGGCTCGTCGAACAGCACCAGGGTCGAGCCGGCATCCTGCACGAGGCCCTTCAGCTCCTCGACCTTGCCGTGCCCGAGATACAGGTTGGGGGTCGGCGCGTCGAGCCGCTGGTGGGTCCGCCCGACCACTTCGGCGCCCGCCGTGTCGGCGAGCCGGCGCAGCTCCTCCAGGTGCTCATCCACTTGCGCCGCGTCGGCCGACCCCTTGCGGGGGGCGCCGACCAGGAACGCGCGCTCGACGGGCGGCTGGATATCGATGAGTTGTCGGATGCCCCGGAACCTCCTCGACCGGAATCTAACCGCTCACTTGAGCAACTTCATGAGCGGCACGTTGCCCCGCCCCGTGAGCGCCACCCGGCGGTCCCCCACCGGGGTGTCGAGCAGCACCGCCCCCGTGATCCCGTAGCCCACCGCCCGCCGCGTGAGCAACGCCTTTGCCCCCGCGCCGATGCCGGCCCACTCGAACCGCACCGGTACGACCACCCGGGTGTGATTAGTGGGAGACAGGTCGAGGGGGCGGTCCAGCAGCGCGTCCCCGAAATGGGTCCCTTCGAGGTCGATCCCGACCTCGAGCCGGGTCGAGCGGAGGCGGTAGTCGTTGGGGTTCCACACGTCGAACACGAGATCGAAGGTGCCACCCGTCAGGCCAATGCCGGTGACGTCGATCTCCTGCAGCTCGAGCTCGGGCTCCTTGAACGAGAGCCGGCCCAGCGTGGCACAGGCCGCCACGGCGAGCAACGCGGTCAGGCGGAGGCCCCTCATCCGTCCGCCGGTCCGCCCGACCGCCCGAGCGCCGCTTTCTTCAGCTCGGCCCACCACTCCATCCGCTTCTTGATGTCCTTTTCGAACCCGAACTCCGTCGGCTCGTACCACGTCCGGCCCCGCAACACCTCCGGCAGGTACTCCTGCGGCAGGTACGCATTTTCGGAGGCGTGCGCGTACTGATACCCCGCCCCATAGCCCAGCTCCTTCATGAGCCCGGTCGGCGCGTTGCGGATGTGCAGCGGCACCGCCTCCGCGGGATGCTCCCGCGCCGCCCCCATCGCCTGCCCGAACGCGGCGTACACCCGGTTCGACTTGGGCGCGGTCGCGAGGTACACGACCGCCTCGGCGAGCGCGAGCTCCCCTTCGGGCGAGCCGAGGAAGTGGTAGGCCTCCTTCGCGGCCAGCGCGAGCGACAGCGCCCGCGGATCCGCGAGCCCCACGTCCTCGGCCGCGATCCGGACCAGCCGCCGCGCCACGTACAGCGGGTCCTCGCCGCCGGCGAGCATGCGCGCCAGCCAGTAGAGCGAGCCTTCCACGTCCGAGCCGCGCACCGCCTTGTGGAGCGCCGAAATGACGTTGTAGTGCTCCTCGCCGCCCTTGTCGTACTTGGCGAACCGCTTCTGCAGCGCGTCCGCGACGACGGCGCTCGTGATCCGGCCCGTCCCGTGGAGGTATTCGGCCGCCGCTTCGATTGCCTGCAGGGCGCGCCGTGCGTCGCCGTCCGCCTCGCGCGCCACGAGCGCCAGCGCGTCGTCGTCGAGCGCGAGCGACAGGCCCCCGAGCCCGCGGTCCTTGTCCGCGAGCGCGCGCCGCACCACCGTGCGGACGTGTTCGGGCGTCAGGGGCTCGAGCACGAACACGCGGCAGCGTGACAGCAGCGCGCCGGTGAGCTCGAAGCTCGGGTTCTCGGTCGTGGCGCCGATGAGCGTGACGATGCCGTTCTCCACCCAGGGCAAGAACGCGTCCTGCTGCGCCCGGTTGAACCGATGAATCTCGTCGCAGAAGAGGATCGTTCCGCGCCCCTCGTACTTGAGGCGCTCCTCCGCCTGCTTGATGATCTCCCGCACGCGCCCCACGCCTTCGGTCACGGCGGAGAACGGCTCGAAGTGGCGATCGGTGTAATTGGCGATGAGGCGGGCGAGCGTCGTCTTGCCCGAGCCCGGCGGCCCCCAGAAGATGCACGACCCCACGTCGCCCCGGCGGATCAAATCCCCCAGCGCCTTCCCTTCACCGAGCAGCTGCTCCTGGCCGAGGAACTCCTCGAGCGTCCGCGGCCGCATCCGCGCCGCGAGGGGCTCGGCCGAGCGCTGGAACAGCGACGGCTCGCCCGGTGTCACGGCAGCCCGCCGAGCAAGAGCTTGGTCACATAGAACACCCCCGCCCCCGCGAAGAACGCGACCGGCAGCCTCCAGCCCGGCTTGCCCTGAAACTCCGGCACCAGGTTCGAGGCCGCGACATAGATGGTGACGCCGGCCGACAGGGCCAGCCCGTGCCGGGCCAGAAACGCGACCTGGTCGGTGACGAGCACGCCGAACAGCGTGGCCGCCCCGAGCGCTGCGGCCGACGCCAGCGCCTGCCCTCCGCTCCGCCCCTCGGCCACCATGAGGCTCGAGATCGTGACGCCCTCGGGCAACTTGTGGAGGAATATCGCGACGAACACGAGCACCCCGAGGGCAGGTCCCACGAGAAACGCGCTCGCGATCGCCACGCCGTCGAAGAACGTGTGGAGCAGCAGGCCCACCAGCGCCGTCGGGCCCGCCAGATGTCTCACCGCGTGGGTCTCCACGCCGAAGTGGAAATGCGGCGTGAGTGTGTGCTGCGTCAAGTGCACGGCCAGGTATCCCGCCAGCACCAGAGCGGGCGCGGCGCCGCCCGAGCGGATGAACGCCTCGGGCAACACTTCCACCAGCGCGACGGCCAGCATGAACCCCGCCCCGAACGCCACGAAGTGCTCGATGAGCAACAGCTCGCGGGCCGCGCGGCGTGTAACCGCGAGCGCGCCGACGACGTTGCCAAGCGCCGCCATGAGCGCGTAGGCGAGCGCGCTAGACACGGGACAGGAGATAGTCGCGCGTGTTGCGCGCGGGGTCCTCGAGCACTTCCCCGAGCAGCCGCTCGAGCGCCTCCCCCACGCCGGGGCCCGGGCGCACGCCAGCGGCGAGCAGGTCGTCGCCGGTGACCGCCAGGTCCTTGAGGGTCAGGGGATCCTTCGCGGCGCGGATCGCCGCGACGACCCGGGAGAGGGGAGAGGGGGAGGAGGGAAGCGCGAGTAAGTCGTCCGCGTAATCGCCGGCCTCCGAGAGCCACTTGCGCACCTGCGCCAGGTGCTTCGGATCCGGATAGGTGTCCCGCCACCGGCCGATGGCGCGCCCCCGCTCGATGTCCTTGTTGGAGCACTTGAGCCGGGTGAGCAGCGACGCGGGATCGCTCGCGAGATGCGCCGTGATCAGCACCGGGTCCCGGGGCAGGTTCTCGAGCGCACTCGTCCCGCCTCCCTGCTCCCGCTTCCCGACGATCTCGGGCAGCCAGATCCGCGCCGCCCCCACGTCTACCCACAGCTGCACGAGCTTCGACACCCTTCCCGCGGTCGCGATGCCCTTGAACCACTCGTCCCGCACCCGCTCCGCCGACAGTTGCGCCAGTCCCTGTACGTTGGCCTTCGCGGCCTCGAGCGTACGGGGGTGGATCCGGAAGTCGAACCGCGCGCTGAAGCGCAGCGCCCGCAGGATCCGCAGGTAGTCCTCCTGAAACCGCCAGTTGGGGTCGCCGACGGAGCGGATCAGCTTGGCGTCCAAGTCGGCGGCGCCGCTGAACGGATCGCGCCACTCGTGCCGCAGTGGATGGTACGCGATCGCGTTGACCGTGAAGTCGCGCCGGGCCAAGTCGTCCATGAGGGACACCCCGAACTCCACGACGGCGTGCCGCCCGTCGGTCTTGATGTCCTTGCGGAACGTGGTGATCTCGTGGGCCCGGTTGTCCGAGTCGAGCACCGCGACCGTGCCGTGCTCGATTCCCACCGGCACGGTGCGCTTGAACAGCCGCCGCACGTCGGCGGGCGGCGCCGCGGTCGTCAGGTCGAAATCGTGGTTCTCGAGTCCCAGCAGGTTGTCGCGGATGGCCCCTCCCACGCACCACGTCTCGTAGCCCGCCGTCTCGAGCCGCTGGGCGATCCGCACGACGGCGTCGGGTATGGGCAGCCGCAGGGGAAAGCCCATTCTGGGCGCTATCCTTCGAGGATGACGGCCGCGGCGGCCACGCCGGCCGAGTGCGACAGGGTCACGTGCACGTGTGTCACTCCCCGGGCTCGCGCGCGCTCCGCGGCCGGCCCGCTGAGCGCCAGGGTGGGAGCCCCCCCGTCCGGCCGCCGCACCTCCACCTGAAGAAAGGAGACCCCCTCGCTCCACCCCGTTCCCAGCGCCTTGAAGCACGCCTCCTTCGCGGCAAACCGCGCCGCCAGCGCCGCGGCGCGATCCGCGCGCTCTGCGCAGTCGCGCCGCTCGGCCGGCGTGAACACGCGCTCCTCGAACCGCTGGTCGAGCTCGGCCAGGAGCTGGCCCACCTTGGCCGTCTCGACCACGTCCAATCCGATCCCGATGATCACCGCCCGCCCCGCCCGCCCCGCGCGCCCCGCGTCAGCCGCACAGCACGCTCCCGCCGTTCACGTTCAGCACCTCGCCGGTGATGTGGCGCGCCAGATCGGAGCACAGAAATGCGATCGGGCCGGCGCAGTCCTCCGCGCTGGCGATCCGGCCGAGCGGGATGGTCCGTTCGATCTCCCGCCTTCCCCGCCCGCCGTCCTTCGCGTACGGCTGCTGCGCCATCTCGGTATCCACCCAGCCCGGCGCCACGCAGTTCACGTTGACGTGCCGCGGCGCCAGCTCGATGGCGAGGGACTTGGTGAACGCGATGACCGCGCCCTTGGTCGCCGCGTAGTCCGCATGGTACGCTTCCCCCCGCTGTCCCGCGGTGGACGATACCAGCACGACCTTGCCTCCGTCGGGGAGCAGGGGAACAGCGGCCCGGCACACGTACATCACGCTGTCCAGATTGGCTCGCCGCGTGGCTTCCCATTGCGAATCGCTCATCCCGGCCACGGGGACGTCGTCCGGGGGCCAGACCCCGTGGTTCACGATCAGCAAGTCGAGCCCGCCGAGCGCCTCGGCGGCCGCACCGACGGCGCGCGTCGCGGCGGCGGGCTCCCCGAGGTCGCCCTGGATCGCTACCGCCCGCTGGCGCCCTTTACCGCCCTCCACCGCCCTGGCGATCTCTTCCGCCTCCTCCTTGCGACGCCGGTACCCCACCGCCACGGCGCACCCCGCCCGCGCCAGCAGCAGGGCCGTCGCGCGGCCGATGCCCCGCCCCCCACCCGTCACGAACGCGCGCTTGCCACGCAGGTCGATCACCGAGTCAACCGCGCCTCGACCATCTCGCAGATCACGTGCTCGATGGCGAGATGAAGCTCCTGGATTCTCGCCGTGTCGTCTGCGGGCACGACCAGCGCGACGTCCGCAAGATCCTTGAGCCCACCCCCGGACCTGCCCAGGAACGCCACGACCCGCACCCCCCGCGCCTTCGCGGATTGCGCGGCGCGAATCACGTTGGGGCTCTCTCCGCTGGTCGAGTGCAGCGACAACACGTCGCCCGGCCGCGCCAGCGCTTCCACCTGGCGGGCGAACACCTCGTCGAACCCCATGTCGTTGGCGCACGCCGTGAG
Source organism: Gemmatimonadota bacterium (assembly GCA_016880225.1). GTDB lineage: Bacteria > Gemmatimonadota > Gemmatimonadetes > Gemmatimonadales > GWC2-71-9 > AG41. The sequence goes on from JAEHDT010000272.1 coordinate 7,408, forward strand.
GAGCGACGTGTCGGTGGTGAGCGCCACCGCCCGGAGGGCGGCGCGGTTGGACTGGTAGCGCACGACGTATTCGGTGGCGAGGTGCTGCGCGTCGGCGGCGCTGCCGCCGTTCCCCGCGAAGAACAGCGTCCCCCCGGCGGAGAGCGCCGCGCCATACGCCTCCGCGATCCTGGTGATGGTCTCCACCTGCTCGGCCGCGACCCGCGCGGCGAGCGCCGCCAACGCCTCGAGCCCAGCCCGGGCCTGCTCGGCCGGCGTCACCGGGCGATCGCCTGAACCAGCGCCCGGAGTCCCGCTTCGGCGGCCGGCGCACCGCGCTCTTCCAGCGCCGTGCCCACGACCACGAAGTCCGCCCCCGCCACACGCGCCGCCCGCACCTGCTCGGGCGTCCGGATCCCCCCGCCCACGAAC
>JAEHDT010000040.1 GCA_016880225.1 Gemmatimonadota bacterium
CCTCATGGGCGGTCACGTCGTCAAGGTCGGGATGGGGCCGCTCCTGATCCACCTGATGCGACGCGGCGCGATCACCCACCTGGCGATGAACAGCGCCGCCGCGATCCACGACTTCGAGCTGTGCGCCTACGGCGGCACCAGCGAGGACGTGGCCGCGGGGCTCAAGGACGGCACCTTCGGGATGGCGGAGGAAACGGGCCGCGAGATGAACGCGGCCATCGCGGACGGCGCGCGCGCCGGCAAGGGCATGGGAGAGGCGCTGACCGATTACCTCGCCCGCCGCGCCGGGCTCGCCGCGCCCGAGACTTCGCTGCTGCTCGGGGCCGCCGAGCGGTCGGTCCCCGTGACGGTCCACGCCACGCTGGGCGCGGACATCATCCACCAGCACCCCAGCGCCGACGGCGCCGCGCTCGGCGCCACGAGCCACCGGGACTTCAAACGGCTCGCCGCGTCACTGCCCGCCCTTCACGACGGTGGCGTGGTGCTCAATCTCGGCAGCGCCGTCGTCATGCCCGAGGTATTCCTCAAGGCGCTCACGGTGGCGCGCAACCTGAACGAGGGACGGCCGACGGGGTTCACCGCCTGCGACTGCGACATGCAGCGCCACTACCGGCCGCGTGTGAACGTGGTGGAACGGCCAACGTTGGGTGGTGGCCGGGGGGTACAGCTCACCGGCCATCACGAAATCCTGATTCCGCTGCTCGCCTGGGGGGTGCTGCGCGAGCTCGATGCGGGCTAGGCGTCCGACGGGCGGCGTTTGATCATGTCGCGGATCTTGTCCGCGGTGCTCGGGCTGACGAGCCGGATCACGAGGTAACACATGAAACCGATGGCGGCCCACACGAGCAACGTCATGGCGAGACCGAGCACGACGCCGAACAGGCCGAGCACCAGCTTGAGACCGAGGAACGCCACGACGGCGAAGACGGCGAAACCGAGAATGCTGCGGAACATGGGGTATGCCTCCGTGAAACCCCGACGAGGGGCCCGTACGACGGAATGTAGCAGCGGGTTTCAGGAGGGCGCCAGCCGGTGACGGCCGTCGATATCGCGGTCGTGGGCGGCGGAGTTGTCGGGGCGGCGTGCGCGCGGGCGGCGGCCCAGCGCGGGCTCCAGGTCGCCGTGTTCGAGCCGGGCCCCGATCCCGCGGCCGCGTCACCGGCCTCGGCGGGCATGCTCGCGGCCCAGATCGAGCCGAGCGACGACGCGCTCGTCGCGCTATCGGTCCGCGCGCGGGACCTGTACGAGCCGCTCGCCCCTGCGCTGCGCGACGCCACCGGCATCGACATCGGCTTCTGGCGCTCGGGGATCGCCGCCGTCGCATTCGACGAGCCGACGGCCGGGCGGCTCAGGGAAGAAGTGGCACGCCAGCGGCAGGCCGGCCTGCGCTGCGACTGGCTCGAGGGCGATGAAGTCCGCGAGCGCTGGCCGGGCACCGCACCCGATTGCCAGGGCGCGTTGTTCGCCCCGGAGGACGGCGCGCTCGACCCGCAGGCGCTGACGCGGGCCTGTCTCGCCGACGCGCGCCGCCTGGGCGCCACCCTGCACCCCGAGAAGGTCGAAGCGCTCGCCACCGCCGACGGCCGGGCCGCGGGCGTGGTCACCGGGCGCGGCACGACGGCCGCCGGTCACACCGTGCTCGCCGCGGGCGTCTGGTCTCCACAGATCCGCGGCCTGCCGCGGCCGCTCCCGGTCGAGCCGCTGCGTGGCCAGATGGCGTCCACCGTGTGGCCCGGCGGCACTCCGCCCGCCATCCTGTACCACGACCACGGCTACGTGCTCGCCCGCGGCAGTGACGCCGTGCTCGGCAGCACGATGGAGCGCGCCGGGTACGACGCCCGCGTCACGAACGAGGGGCTCGCCCAGATCTTTCGCGGCGCCGTGCGGCTACTGCCGTCGCTCCTCACGCAGCCGGTGCAGCGCATGTGGGCCGGCCTGCGCCCCGCCACGCCGGACGGCCGGCCGATCCTCGGGGCCGACCCCGCCATGGAGCGCCTGTGGTACGCCACCGGGCACGGCCGGAACGGCATCCTGCTCGCGGCGTTGACCGCCGAGATCGTTGTGGACCTGCTCACCACGGGACGGACCGACGTGGACGTCGCCCAGCTGGGCGTCGCTCGCTTCGCCCCCGCCACCTGACACCTCGTGTACCGCAGCTGCGCGTTCTGCAACGGCAAGCTCGATGGCGACGGCGGACCCTCCGGGCTCGGCGTCGGCCGGCGGCTCGCCTTCGACGAATGGAAGGGCCGCCTCTGGGTCATCTGCCCGCGCTGCGCGCGCTGGAACCTGGCGCCGCTGGACGACCGCTTGGAGAGGATCGAACTGCTGGCGCGCGCCGCGGGCGACGGGCGCGTCGCGGCCGCGACGGAGCAGGTGGCTCTGATCCGCTGGCAGGCATACGATCTGGTGCGGGTCGGCAAGCCGCGGCGCCTGGAACTCGCCACCTGGCGCTATGGCGAGCGCCTCAAGGCGCGACGCCGCGAACAGCTGCGCTTTGTCGTGCCCGTCACCGTCGCGGCAGTGGGGCTCGCCGTGGCCGTGAACGTGGCCGCGGGCGGCTCACTGGGCGTGTTCGTCTGGAACATGCCGAGCCTGGCACGCCGTCTCTACACCGGGATGGTGGGCCGGCGCAGAGTGACCCTCGTCGAGCCGCCGATCTGCGAGCGCTGCGGCACCGTTCTGGAGCTGCGCGCCAAGCACGTGGCGCACGCGCGCGTCATCGGCCAACCCCAGGCGGACGTCGCGCTGCTGCTCTCCTGCCCCGCCTGCCGGGCCGAGGGAGCGATGCTCGTCGGTCCCGAGGCGCGTGCCGCTTTGCGCCAGGGGCTCACGTACATGGCCGTGTCGCGCGCGGGCCGGCAGCGCGTCGAGGACGCCGCCCGGCTGGTCGAAGGTGCGGGAGGACCCGACCAGCTGATCCGCGACGTCGCCCGCCGCGAGCTCACGCTCAGAAGCCTCGCCCCCGAGCGGCGCCTCGCCCTCGAGATGGCGGTGGACGAGCGCATGGAGGTTGAGGAGTTGGAGCGCCAGTGGCGAGACGCCGAAGAGATCGCCGAGATCGCCGACGGCATGCTGTCCACCACCACGGAGCTCGAGGCGGCGCTGCGCCGTTTGAAGGGCCGGCGACGGGAAGACCGCGATCAACCGTCCAGTTGAAATTCCTTCTTTTGTCGCCTCGCCGCGCCCACTATACTTCCCTGAACCTCATGGCCGCCTCGCTCACACCACTCACCGCCCGCAAGCCTGCCTGGCTCAAGGTCCCCGCCCCCGGCGGACCTAACTACGTGAGCCTGAAGCAACTTATGCAGGACCTGCGGCTCCACACGGTGTGCGAGGAGGCCCACTGCCCCAACATCGGTGAGTGCTGGGAGCATCGGGCGGCCACCTTCATGATCCTGGGCGACGTGTGCACGCGGAACTGCGCCTACTGCGCGGTCGCCCACGGCACGCCGGCCCCCCTCGACCGCGACGAGCCGGGCCGGCTCGCCGCCGCGGTGCAACAGATGGGACTCCGCCACGTGGTCATCACGAGCGTGGACCGGGATGACCTCCCGAACGGTGGGGCCGAGATGTTCGCCGCGGCGATCGCCGAGATCCGCCGCCGCACACCGGGCACCTCGGTCGAGGTGCTGATTCCCGATTTCAAGGGGAGCGAAGCGGCGTTGCGCCTCGTAGTCGAAGCCGCGCCCGACATCCTCAATCACAACCTGGAAACGATCGAGCGCCTGTACCGCCTGGCCCGGCCGGGCGGGCGGTACCCGCGGGCGCTCGCGCTGCTCGCGCGGGCCAAGGAGCTCGCGCCCGACCTGATCACCAAGTCGGGCATCATGTGCGGCCTGGGCGAGGAGTGGGACGAGCTGTTGGCCGCGATGCGCGACGTCCGGGCCCAGGGAGTGGACATCCTCACGCTCGGCCAGTACCTGCGCCCGTCGCCCGACCACCTGCCGATCGCCCGCTACTACACCCCCGACGAGTTCGCCGAGCTGCACCGTCTCGGCCGCGCGATGGGGTACCGTCACGTGGAAGCCGGGCCGCTGGTGCGCTCGAGCTACCATGCGTGGGAGCAGGTCGAGCGCGCCACCGCGTCCCGCTAAGCCAGCGTCCCTAATGGCCACCGCCACCGTCCGCACGGCGAGCACGAGCGCCCTGAGCGAGCTCGAGCGGCGCATGCTGCGCCAGATGCTCCTGATCCGTCGCTTCGAGGAGAAGGCCGCAGAGGCGTACGCGCTCGGCAAGATCGGCGGGTTCTGCCACCTCTACATCGGCCAGGAAGCGGTGGCGGTCGGCTCGCTCGCCGCGCTGCGCGACGACGACTACGTGATCTCCTCGTACCGCGAGCACGGACAAGCGCTGGCACGCGGCATCGCCCCGAACGCCGTGATGGCGGAGCTGTTCGGAAAAGCGACCGGGTGCTCGAAGGGCAAGGGCGGCTCGATGCACCTGTTCGACGCGGCGAAGCGGTTTCTGGGAGGGCACGGGATCGTGGGGGGCCACATCCCGCTCGCCGCCGGCATCGGATTCGCCATCCGTTACAAGGGCGGCGACCAGGTCTGCATCTGCTACTTCGGCGAGGCCGCGGTCAACATCGGCGCCTTCCACGAGGCGCTCAACATGGCCTCCGTCTACAAGCTGCCGGTCATCTTCTGCTGCGAGAACAACCGCTACGGTATGGGCACCGCGTTCGAGCGCGTCGCGGCCGTGACCGACGTCGTGGAGCACGCCTGCAGCTACGACATGGCGGCCGAGCTGGTCAACGGCATGGACGTGCTCGCCGTGTACGAGGCGACCCGGCGCGCGGCGGACCGGGCGCGCAAGGGCGGCCATCCCACGCTGCTGGAAGTGCGCACGTACCGGTACATGGGGCACTCCATGTCCGACCCGCTGCACGGCGTGTACCGCACCAAGGAGGAAGTGGAGGAGCAGCGCAAGCGCGACCCCATCTCGCAGCTCGCGCTGAAGCTCAGGGAAGGCGGAGTGCTCGACCAGGCGGGGCTCGACGCGCTCGACGCGGAGGTGCGCGAGGAGGCCGAGCAGGCCGTCCGCTTCGCGGACCAGAGCCCGGACCCCGATCCCGCCGAGCTCCTCACCCACGTGCTCGCCGACTGATGGCGACGCTCACCTATCGAGATGCGTTGAACCAGGCGCTGCGCGAGGAGATGCAGCGCGACCCCAACGTCTTCCTCATGGGCGAGGAGGTCGGCGTCTATCAGGGCGCGTACAAAGTGAGCCGCGGCCTGCTCGAGGAGTTCGGGCCGATGCGCGTCGTCGACACGCCGATCGCGGAGCTGGGGTTCGCGGGCGTCGGCGTGGGCGCCGCCATGGCGGGGCTGCGTCCGGTGATTGAGTTCATGACGTGGAACTTCGCCGTCCTGGCGCTCGATCAGATCGTCAATTCGGCCGCGAAGCTCCTGTACGAGTCGGGCGGCCAGGTGCCGATCCCGATCGTGTTCCGGGGGCCGAACGGCGCCGCCCTGCAGCTCGCGGCGCAGCACTCCCAGGCCTGGGACGCCTGGCTCTCCCACATCCCGGGCCTGAAGGTCGTGGCGCCGGCGACGCCCGCCGACGCGAAGGGTCTCCTCAAGGCCGCCATCCGCGACAACAATCCGGTGCTCGTGCTCGAAGGCGAGATGCTGTACAACGTGAAGGGTGAGGTGCCGGACGGCGAGCACGTGGTTCCGATCGGACAGGCGGACCTGAAGCGCCCCGGGCGGGACGTGACGCTGGTATGCCATTCGAAAACGGTCGCCGTCGCCCTCAAGGCGGCTGAGCAGCTGGCCGGACGCGAGGGCGTCTCGGCCGAAGTGCTCGACCTGCGGTCGCTGCGCCCGCTCGACGAGGCGGCGATCGTCGCGTCGGTCGCGCACACCAACCGCGCGGTCGTGGTCGAAGAAGGCTGGCCGCACGCGGGGATCGGGGCGCAGGTGGTGGACGTGATCCAGCGCGAGGCATTCGACCACCTCGACGCGCCGGTGCTGCGCGTCACACAAGCGGACGTCCCCATGCCGTACAACAAGCAGCTCGAGCGTCTCGCCAAACCGAGCCCCGACCGCGTGGTCGCCGCCGTGCGCCGCGTGCTGTATCTCGACTGACCGTGGCGACCAGCGTGTACATGGAAGCGCTCTCCCCCACGATGGAGGAGGGGCGCGTCGTGAAATGGCACAAGCGGGACGGGGATCCGGTGAAGGCGGGTGAGACCCTCGCCGAGGTGGAGACCGACAAGGCGGTGATGGACCTGGTCGCGCGCGCGGACGGCGTGCTGCGGCAGGTCGCCGCGGCGGAGGGACAGACCGTGCCGGTGGGGAGTGTGGTGGCGGTGATCGCGGCGCCGGGGGAAGCGGTCGGCGCGGCACCAGCGCCCGCCCCGCCTCCCCGGCCGGCGCCGACGCCCGAGGCCAGAGAGCGGGGAGCGGTGCCGGTGGGATCGCCGGTCGCGAGTCCGACCGCCGCGGCGGACGCCACCCGCGTGAAGGCCTCACCGCTGGCGCGTCGCATGGCCCGGGAGGCGGGCGTGGACTTGAAGCTCGTCACAGGATCGGGGCCCGGAGGGCGCGTGGTCAGGAAGGACCTCGAGAGCGCGAGGGCGATGCCGCTGCCCGTCGCGCCGCCGAGCGAGCCAGCGCCCGCTCCCCGCCCGCCGGTGGTGGTGACTCAGGCCGGGGCGGGTTACGCGGACGTGCCGCTCACGCAGATCCGCAAGACCATCGCGAAACGGCTCGCGACCTCGCTCGGCCCCGTTCCCCACTTCTTCCTCACGACCGAAGTGGACATGGAGCGGGCCGGCGAAGCGCGCGACGCCCTCAACCAGTCGCTCGGCGAGCGCGGCAGGGTGTCCTTCAACGACATCATCCTCAAGGCGACCGCACTCGCCCTCGTACAGCACCGCGCCTGCAATGCGTGGTTCCAGGACGACCACATCCGCTACTGGGACGACGTGCACCTCGGCATGGCGGTGGCGGTGGAGGACGGCCTGATCACGCCAGTGATACGGAACGCCGACCGCAAGTCGCTGGCCGAGCTGGGTAAGGCGGCGAAGGAGCTCGCCGACAAGGCGCGCAGCCGGCGGCTGCAGCCGAACGAGTATACGGGGTCGACGTTCTCCGTCTCGAACCTCGGGATGTTCGACATCGACGAGTTCACGGCCGTGATCAATCCGCCGGAAGCAGGGATCATCGCGGTGGGCTCGATCGGCCAAAAGGCGACCGTCGTGGGCGGGCTGGTGACGCCGCGGCGCCGCATGCGCATCACCATGAGCTGCGACCACCGCGTGATCGACGGCGCGACCGGCGCGGCGTTTCTGCGAACGCTCAAGCAAATGCTCGAGAACCCGCTGGCAATGCTCTTGTGATAGGGGAGTGCCTGTGGCCAACTCGTTTGACGTCGTAATTCTCGGGGGCGGCCCCGCGGGCTACGTGGCCGCCATCCGCTCGGCACAGCTCGGCATGAGTACCGCCGTCGTCGAGAGGGACAAGCTCGGCGGCGTGTGCGTCAATATCGGCTGCATCCCGACGAAGGCGCTGCTGCACTCCGCCTACATCGCCAGGTTGCTCTCCGACGCGAAGCAGTTCGGCGTCGAGGCCGGCACGGTCAAGACCGACTACGGCGTCGCCATGCAGCGCTCCCGCCGGGTGAGCGATCAGAACTCGAAAGGCGTCGAGTTCCTGATGAAGAAGAACAAAGTGACCGTCGTGCGGGGCGCCGGCGTGCTGCAGCCGGGCCGCAAGGTGAAAGTCGGGGGCGACGTGCTCGAGGCAAAGAAAGCCCTCCTCATCGCGACCGGGTCGCGCGTGAAGGGCCTGCCCCAGATCGGCCTCGAGATCAACAAGACGACCGTGATCTCGTCGGACGAGGCGTTGTTCCTCGAGAAGGCGCCGCCGTCGCTGGCGATCATCGGCGCGGGGGCCGTGGGGATGGAGTTCGCCGACATCTTCCACGCGTTCGGGACCAAGGTCACGCTGATCGAGGCCCTGCCCCGCATCCTGCCGCTCGAGGACGCCGAGGCCTCGGATGCGCTCGCCAGGAGCTACAAGAAGCGCGGCATCGAGGTGATCGCGGGCGCCAAGGTGAAGAAGGGGACGCCCGGGAAGGACAAGGTCACGCTCGAGGTCGAAGCGGGCGGCGCGACGCAGAAGATCGAGGTCGCGGCCGTCTTGATGGCGGCGGGCCGCGCCGTGAACACCGAGGGCATCGGCCTCGCGGAATGCGGCGTCCAGGTCACCGACCGCGGCTTCATCAAGGTGGATGCGACCCTCCAGACCACCGTGCCCGGCTATTACGCCATCGGCGACGTGGCCGGACCGCCGATGCTGGCGCACAAGGGCAGCCGGGAGGGGGTGTTCGTCACCGAGCTCCTCGCCGGCAAGAAGCCCCACGCGATCAAGTACGACAACGTCCCCAGCGTCACGTACTGTCACCCCGAGGTGGCGAGCATCGGGCTCACCGAGGATCAGTGCAAGGAGCGGAAGCTCGACTACGTGGCCGGACGGTTCCCGTTCTCGGCGAACG
>JAEHDT010000273.1 GCA_016880225.1 Gemmatimonadota bacterium
CACGAGCGAGGTCGTGTAGCCCACGAGCTGCACGATCACGATCCAGCGTCCCAGCGTGCGCAGCGTCGGGGGGAGGCTCCGCCAGTTGACGGTCAACGGATCGCTCCGCTCCGGTGCCAGGCGGTGAGGACGGCCAGCAGCCGTTTCACGCCGAGTGTGACCGCGTGCACGCTGATCGTCGCGCCCGAGATGCTGCGGATCTCTTTTCCTACCCGTACGGAGTCGGCTGCGGTCTTGCCACGGAATTGCCGGCGCCACGGCTCGTAGGCCACCTCGCCGCCGTACGGCTCGCGATACACGAGGATATCCACGTCCATGAGGCGGTCGGCCGGGTCGATCGCCACGAGGAACGTGATCGGCTGATCCTTTCCCAACACGTTGCCGACTGCCGCAAATCCGAGCAGGGAATCGGCGCGCGACACCCGCAGGACGTCGGTGGTATCGACCGAGACGGTGTCCACCCGGGCGCCGGGCCCGAACAGCCGGGCGATCGATGCGGCCACCTTGGCGGGCGGCGCAGCCGGGTGGGCCGGCTGCTGCATCGCAAGCAGTAGAGCCGCGAGCAGGCTGTTCACGTCAGAACTGGTAGCCGACGCCGAGGCTCAGCACCTGGTGCTCGCCCGCGCCGGCGGCGTTGCGCACCAGCTGGTAGTCGCCCTTGAAGGCCGTGTTCCAGGTGGGCTTGTACGTGACGCCGAGCGTGGTGATGCGGCGCGCCAGCGAGCGATCGCGCGTGACGCCGACGGGCACGTCCGCCTGGGTGTCGTACCGCTCGTGGCGTGCGAAGGCGCTGAGCGTCTGGAGCAGCTTGTAGGCGGCCTCGAGATAACCGCCCGCGATGCGGCTGCCCACCGACTGTCCGTACGCCGCGTTGATCGCCTGCGCATCGCTCACGCTCACGTTGGCGACGACCCCGCGCAGCGCCAGCGGGCCGCGCTCGTAGCGCGCGTCCGCCGAGAGCAGCGTGACCGGAGCCGCGAACGCGCCCCTCCCCACGGCGCTATTGGTGTCGGCGGTGCCGCCGTACCAGAACGAGGCGCCGACCTTCCAGCCCGGTTGGGCCCATTCGAGCCGGCCCGTGAACGACGGATTCGCGAAGCTCGCATCTTGACCTTCCTGCCGGCCCCCGCGGATCCCTTGGTCGCCGGAAAATCCCTCGGCGCGGATCCCGTTCACGAGATACACGCGGTACGCGAGCCCAACCTTCCCCGGCACGGTCCCGACGACACCCACGCCGAGCTCGCGCCAGGTCGTGGGAATCACGTCGTGGTCGAAGCCGGGGCGCTCCACGCCGTTGAAGCTGGGCGGCTCGTGGGTCTCGTTGATGATACCGATCGGCGGCAGCACCAGTCCGGTGCGGAGCGTGAGCCGCTCGGCGAGGCGGTAGTCGAGATACGCCTGCTCCAGCGAGACTTCGCCGCCGGCGGCGCCGCCCTCGACCTTGGCGTCCTCGACCTCCAGCTCCGAGCGCAATGCCAGCCGGTCGTCGAAGCTGTGGGCGAGGTAGACGACGAACCGGGCCAGGCTCGCCACCGGGGGCGTGCCCGGCCCCGTCGGGTTGGTGTAGTGGACCTCGCCATAGCCGCCCACGGTCGTTCGCTCCTGCGCGTCAGTGCGTGGAGGGCAGAGGCAGCCGGCGCCGAGGGCGAGACACAGACCGCGTCCGAGCAATGCGCGCATCCAACAGCTCCGGCGCAGATTAGATGAGAATGATTATCAGGTGATCGATAGCCGAATCTAAAGTTCGGGATTCAAGCGGTCAAGCAAGATTATTGTTGTGCTCCATGCAACTGCTCGTCACCGTGGTGTTGCTCTTCGCGGCCGGCGGCCTCGGCTGGGTGGCGCTGCGGGCCCGGCGCCGCCTGCAGCAGAGCGAGCGGGATCGGCGGCGTGCGGCCGACGAGCTCAACCGCCGTCTGTCCGAGCTGTTCTCCCTGCAGGAGTTGTCTTACATCCTGTCGGGGTCGCTCCAGCTCGATCGCCTCGTGGAGCAGGTAGTTCGCTACGCGATGCGTTTCCTCGACGCGCAGGGAGCGCTGGTAGCCCTCGCGCCGGAAGGAGAGGGAGGGGGCGCGGCGCAGTCGCGGCGTCCCCTGCACGTCACGGCGGCCGCGGGCTCGCTGGCGGCCCTGGCGGGGCAGACGGTCCCGCCCGACGATCCCGGGCTGGTAGCCCGGGCGATCGGCCACGAGCGGCTCGAGCTGGTGGCTCCGTCGGAGGCCGCGCCGACGCCGGTCGCGCACGGCCTCGTGGTCGATTCGGCGGCGGCGGTACCGCTGCGCTCGCACGGCGTGGTAGTGGGGACGCTCGTGATCGCGAACCCGCGCGACGGCGGATTCACCCCTGAGGACATCCGGCTGCTCTCCACCGTCGCCACGCACGCCGCCATCGTGATCGCCAACGCCCGGTTCTTCGAAATGGTGCGGCACGCCAAGGAGCAATGGGAGACGGCGTTCGACGCGCTATCGGAGGGCATCGCCGTGGTGGACGAGGTGGGCCGCGTCCGTCGCGCCAACCGCGCGCTCGCGTCGCTGCTCGGCGCGCCGATCGCGGACGTGATCGGACGGGACCTGGCGGATGCCCTGCTCGGTCCCGCCCCGGCCCTGCTCGAGCTGCTCGCCGCGGCGCGCCACGGCGGCCGGCCCCAACCGCTCGTGGTGCGCTCGGCGGTACTGGGCCGCTCGATCCGCGTGAACGCGGCCCCGATTCCGGCGCCGGCGCAGGAGCAGAACCTCGTCGTGCTGGTCGAGGACGTCACCGAGCAACAGGCGATGGAAGCCCAGCTGATCCAGAGCGAGAAGCTCGCCGCGGTCGGGCAGCTCGTCTCGGGCGTGGCGCACGAGCTCAATAACCCGCTCACGTCCATCGCCGGCCTGTCGGAGTTCCTGCTCGAGCAGAAGGAGCTGGGCACCAAGGATCGCGGCCACCTGCGCGTGATTCACGAGCAGGCGGACCGGGCGGGCCGGATCGTACGCAACCTGCTGACGTTCGCCCGCAAGGGTCCCGCCGAGCGGGTGGCGGTGGACCTGAACGACGTGGTCCAGCGCACCCTGCTGCTGATGAGCTACGACCTCCAGCTCAGGGACGTCACCGTCGAGAGGGACCTGCGACCCGTGGCGCCGGTGCTGGGGGACCGGCACGCGCTGCAGCAGGTCGTGATCAATCTGCTGAACAATGCGGCCCAGGCGGTGGCCGCGAACCCGCCCGACCGGCGGCGCCGCGTGCGGCTCGAGACCTGGGCGGACGACCGCGTGCGCCTGCGCGTGGCGGATTCGGGCCCCGGCATCGCGGACGACGTCCTACCGCAGCTGTTCACCCCGTTCTTCACGACCAAGGAACCCGGGCAGGGGACGGGGCTGGGACTGTCGATCACCTACTCGATCGTGCAGGCGCATGGCGGGCACATCACGGTAGAGCGCCCCACGGAGGGCGGCGCAGCGTTCCTGGTTGACCTGCCAGTCGCGTCGCCCGACACGCTGCGCCGCGACACCCCGGAGCCACGCGCGGCGCTGGAACCGGTGGCGGTGAAGCGCACGATCCTGCTGGTGGACGACGACCCGGCGGTGCGCCGCATGGTCAAGGCACTGTTCGGCGGCGAGGGACATGCCGTCGAGGTTGCGCGCAACCCGCAGCACGCGCTCGAGCTCGTCCGCTCGAAGAGCTACGACCTGATCCTCGCCGACGGGGAGGCCCGCTCGCGCAATCAGCGGTTCGTGCGAGCGCTGGTCGACTCGCACCCCGGACTCAGAGACCGGGTGCTCGTGGCGATGGGTGGGGAAGGAAGAGAGCCGCCGGCCGGCGACGACTCGCCGGCGCGGCTCGGGCTGCGCTACGTCCGCAAACCTCTCAACCTGCGCGATCTCCTGGACGAGGCGGCGCGGGTGTGGGCTGCGGCGGCGCTGTCGTAGGCTTCCGCCGGCCAGCCGAACCCGGCGAGGTTCACCGCGCCGCCCACCGCGAACTTCACACCCTCGCGCAACAGCAGCGCCCGCTGCACCACGCTGCCGTGGTCCGCGCCCGAGAGCGAGATCCGGCCCGCCGCGTTGAGCACTCGCCACCAGGGAACATCCGAATCGTCGGGGAGCGCCGACAGCGCCCAGCCCACGGTGCGAGCGGCGCCGGGCCGGCCCGCGAGGCGCGCCACCAGGCCGTACGTCGCGACCCGGCCCTTGGGAATGTGGCGCACGACCTTGTAGATGCGATGATAGAACGGGTTCACGTGACCTCGGCGGCCTCGAGGTGGCCTCCAACCTACCTCTGCCGCGCCGTTCGTCCAGCGCGGGCACCGCTTAGCATACCCGCAGCACGTCCTCCAGCAAGCCCGCGTCCCCGGAGGCCAGGATTGACAAAACGTCCTCCAGTGCTCTGCGCTCTCGGGGCCAGGAGAACCGCGCGGCCGCCGCTTGGGGCGTGAGCCACTCGGCGCGATCGTGCTCGCGCGAGGGCCGGACCGTCGCGCGCGGGTCCACTACGCTCGCGAACACCGGAATCAGCGCCACCTCGTCGGTGCGATGGCGATAGAACGCCTCCACCCGCGAGACATTGTAGAGCCGCCCGGGCCCGATCCCGGTCTCCTCGCGCACCTCGCGCAGCACCGCCTGCACTGGAGTCTCGCCGGGCTCGATGTGCCCGTGCACCGTCTCCCACGAGCCCGGAGACCGGCCGTCCGGCCCGCGACGCAACACCAGCACGTCGAACCCCATGGCGCCGGGACGCAGCACGTAGGCGTCGACGAACTGAACGCGCACTTCAGTCATGAGGGGAACCCTGCGAGCGCCTAGCGACGCCGTCCCAGCACCGCCTCGAGCCGCGCCGACAGCGCGCGGGCCCGGAACGGTTTCGTGAGGAAGTCGTCCGCCCCGAGCTCGAACACCCGAACCTCGTTATCCTCGTCGCCCTTGGCGGTGAGCACGATGACCGGAATGTCGGCGGTCGCGGGGCGCGAGCGCAGGTGGGACAGCACGCCGTAGCCGTCCAGCCCCGGCATGTTGAGATCGAGCACGATGATGTCCGGGCCCACGCGATCGACCTGGTCCAGCGCCTGCACGCCGTCGCGCGCCTCGCTCACGTCGTAACCATCGCGCTCCAGCAGGTCCTTCACGACCTTGCGGAGACTGTCCTCGTCGTCCACCAGCAGGACCTTGCGAGCCGGCAGGCCGTGCGCGCCGGAGCGCCGCGTCGGCGCCGCCTCCTCCAGCAGCTCGAAGTGGGCGGTCAGCGTCTCGGAGGCGGGCCCTGCTTCCGCGACGGCTCCGGGCCCCGCCTGGGGCGCGAACTGCGGCTGCGGTATCCCGCCGCTCGACCGGCGCGGCGCGGCCGCGGGCCCGGAGGGCCGCTCGCCCTCGTCGGGGATGTCCACGACGCGCGTAAGCTCGTCGAGCGTCGACTCGCCCCGCAGCACGTGCTCGAGGCCGGATTCCCACAACCCCTTCATCCCTGAGCGCCGGGCCGCGGCGGCGATGTGCTCCGCCGTCTCGCCCGCCGCGATCCGCCGCTCCACCTCGGGGCTGACGGTCAGCACCTCCACGATCGAGAAGCGGCCCCGGTATCCCGTCATGGCGCAGTCGGGGCAGCCGGCCGCCCGGTACAATGGCGTGCCCTTCGGGATCCACTTCTTCAAGCGGTCGGCGGGCGCTTCCATCCAGACTTCTTTGCAGGTGGGGCAGAGCTTGCGCATCAGTCGCTGGGCCAGCACGCCGCGCAGCGCCGCCGCGATCTTGTAGGCTTCGACGCCGATATCCACCAGGCGCGTGACCGCGTTGGCCGCGTCGTTGGTGTGGAGCGTCGAGAGCACCAGGTGGCCGGTGAGCGACGCCTGCACCGCGATCTGCGCGGTTTCGCGGTCCCGGATCTCGCCAATCAGCACGACGTTCGGGTCCTGACGCAGGATCGATCGCAGCGCCGAGGCGAACGTCAGACCCGCCTTCTCCTGCACCTGCACTTGCACGATCCCCGCCATGCGGTACTCGACGGGGTCCTCGACCGTTACGATGTTCACGCCCTCGCTCTTGATCTGGTTGATGCAGGAGTAGAGCGTCGTGGTCTTGCCGGACCCGGTCGGGCCGGTGACGAGGATGATCCCCTCGTGGTTCTCGAGCAGCCGCTTGATGCCCTCCGTTTCGTTCGTGTTCAGCCCCAACGAGTCGAGCGACTTCACCGTGGCGCGCGAGTCGAGGATGCGGATCACGACCTTCTCCCCGAGCGCCGCGGGGAGCGTCGAGACGCGCAGGTCGATCGGCTGGCCATTCACCGCAACGCGCGCCCGGCCGTCCTGCGGCCGCAGCCGGTCGGCGATGTCGAGCGCCGACATGATCTTGATGCGCGAGATCAGCGGCAGGCCGGCCTGGCGCGGGATCTTCATCACCTGGCGCAGTACGCCGTCGATGCGGTAGCGCACCGCCACACCGCCCTCTTCCGGCTCGATGTGGATGTCGCTCGAGCGCGCCAGGATGCCTTCCGAGATGATCAGGTCCACGAGGCGCACCACCGGTCGCTGGCTCGCCTCCGCCTCGGACGCCGCGATCTCGTCCGGGGCCGTCTGATCCTGCAGCTGCACCAGCTCGGCCGAGCTCCCCATGCCCTCGAGCAACCGCTCCACCGCTCCCTCGGATCGGTACAGCTCGTCCAGCTTCTCGGCGATCTTCGACGGCGCGAGCAGCAGCATGCGGATCTCGCGGGCGGTTGCGAACGCGAGGGCCTTCTCGGCGTCGAGATCGAACGGATTCGCGGTGGCCACCTCGAGATACGAGTCGGTGGCGCGTAGCGGCAGGATGTGGTAGCGGCGCGCGACCGCCTCGGGCACGCGCTCCTTCGCGGCGGGTTCGATCTGCTGGGGGTCGGCGAGCTTCAGGCGGAAGCGCGCGGAGAGCGCGTCGAGGATCTGCTGGTCGGTGGCGATCCTCTGGGCGACGAGCGTCTCCCACAGCGTCGCGTGCGGCGCGGCCTTCTCCCGCAGCTCGGCGAGGAGCTCCGGGGTGACCACCCCCTCGAGGGAGTGCACCAGCCATTCGTCCGGGAAATGCGTGTCGGCCATCTGGTTAACTACCCCAAAGGTAGTCCACGGCGGAGGGCCGTCCAGCCCGAAAGCGAGATCGGTGGCGCAGAGTGAACGATGGTGGAGCCACCAACCTCCTAAAGCACTCCCCAGAAGTCGCGCGCCACGTCGAACGCGAAGCCGAGGCGATGCGTCGCCGTGCCGAATCCCACCTCCCAGCGGAACACGCCCAGCCACTCGCACCCGAGCCCGAGCGTTACGCGGGTGCCCGGCGTGCCCTCCCACGGCGTACCGGGGACCGGACGGGCCGCCCAGCCGAGCGCGATGTACGGCGCGACGGTGAGGGTGCGCGGCGTGCGCGCGTACGAGCCGACCCCGATCGAGAGGAACGGCACCGGAACGCGCCACTCGAGATGAACCAGGCCCAAGCGGGCGCCGCCCCAGCGGCGGAACGGCTCGCCCAACAGCGTGCCGCGCCCGCCGAGCACGAAGGCGCGGTGCGCCGGCAGGTCGCCGCTCGCGACGCCGCCCTGGGCGCGGAGCAGCAGGTGCGTGGCCCCGGCGGGGAACAGGACGTGGCCGGCACCCCACAGCCGCAGGTAGGTGGCGCCGCCGTCCTGGCGCCCCCCCTCGAGCACGGTCTCGACGTGCAGGTCGCGCCGCACGGCGAAGCCCTCGCTCTTGCGCTGCAGCGCGAGCTGCACGAGGTCGACACCCGGCCCCGCGAGGGCGGGATTCGGCCGGAAGGTACCGTTCGCGGGCGCCGCACCGACCGTGAGCGAGCCGATGGACTCGCGTCCCAGCGTCACCCGCCACTCGCCACGCGCGCCCACGCCGTGGCGGTAGGTCGCCCGCGCCCCCTCCGCCAGGTAGTAGTCGCCGTAATCGCGCCCGAATTCCTGGGACGAGAACGAGTTGAAGAGCGGTGCGATCACGGGCGCATCACCCACGTCGCGCACCTCGCGGTACACGCCCGCCTCGACCGCGCTCCGGCCCTGACGGTCCACCGCGCTGAGAGCGCCCTTGGGCCGGTGATCGGCGAAGCCATAGCTCGCGAGGGCGCGCAGTTCACGGCGCTCGCCTCCCCCGCGCAGCACGATCCCCGCCCCGAGCGCGAGGCCCTCCACCCGGTTGGAGTGCAGCAGGTCGGACACCCCCCGCACGCCGAGGCGGCGGCCCTTGAGCCCGGTGAGCGCCCGGCGCCCGGCGATCTGCTCGACCTCCGCGCGGACGCGCGCCAGGTCGTTCTGGCGGACCGGCTCCGCCACGTCCTGCAGCGCCGCCACCAGCGGCTCCTTCCACGGGAAAGAGTCGCGCTCGGCCTTCGGCAGGAACGTGATCTCGTCGCCGGCGAACCAGCTCCGCGCGAGCCCCAGGTTCAGGGCGTAGCCGTCGA
>JAEHDT010000274.1 GCA_016880225.1 Gemmatimonadota bacterium
GAAGCCCTGGTGAATGGTGAAGACGTTGCAGAGGTCGGGGTTCCCCGGGTCTTTCCGGGTGACGCGCGCCGGGTCGGTGGCCGCGGGCTTGAGCTTCTCCCAGATCGTCTCCGGCGGGTCGAGCAGGCCGATGGTATTGCCGAGGCTCTTCGACATCTTGGCCTGACCGTCGAGCCCGAGCACGCGCTTTGCAGCGGACAGGAGCGCCTGCGGCTCGGGGAAGGCGAAGCCGTCCGCGAACCGCGCATTCCAGCGGCGCGCGATCTCTCGCATCAGCTCGAGGTGCTGGAGCTGGTCCTCGCCCACGGGCACGAGCGTGGCCTCGTACAGCAGCACGTCGGCCGCCTGCAGCACGGGATAGTTGAGGAGCCCGGCCGGCACGCTTTCCTGGCGCTGGGACTTGTCTTTGAACTGCGTCTGCCGCTCGAGCTCGCCCAGCGGCGCCACGGTGTTCAGGAGCCAGTTGAGCTCGGTGTGCTCGGGGACGTGGGACTGCACGAAGACAATCGCGCGGGCGGGATCGAGCCCGGCGGCGAACAGTCCTACCGCCATGTCCAGGGTGCGCTGCGCCAGCGTGGCGGCGTCGTACGGCTGCGTGATGGCGTGCAGGTCGACGACCGAGAACAGACACTCGTGCTGGTGTTGCAGCTGGACCCAGTTTTGAACCGCGCCCAGGTAGTTGCCGATGTGCAGCTCGCCCGAGGGCTGGATGCCGGAGAACACGCGCGCCATGGGCTCACAACCTACGACGCCGGAGGTCGACGACGCAAGGTGCGAGAACTCAAAGACTTAGTCGATGTCGCGCGACGCGCCGCGGCGGCCGCGGCGGCCGACCTGCGCGGGCGCACGCCGGCGGCGGCGCGCGACAGGGTCGAGAAGGGCCACCACGACTTCGTCACCGAAGCCGACCGTTTCGCCGAAGCGTTGATCGTGGAGGCGCTGATGCACGCGGTTCCCGGGTCGAGCGTGATCGGTGAAGAACTGTCGCCCGACGCGGGGGCCTCGGGCGATGTCGTGTGGATCGTGGATCCGCTCGACGGCACGACCAACTTTCTCCACCGCTACCCGCAGTACGCCGTGTCGATCGGAGCGCTGGTGAGCGGGGTGCTGCGCGTCGGTGTGATCCACGATATCGTGAGGGACACGGGGTACTGGGGAGCGGAGGGCCTCGGAGCGTGGCAGGACCGGCGCCGGCTGGCCGTGTCGCCGCTCACCGAGCCGCGGCACGCCCTCGTGGGGACGGGGTTTCCGTTCAAGCATCTCCCCGTGCTGCGGCGCTACCTCGATCAGTTCGCCGTTGTGATGGGGGCGACGAGCGGCATCCGGCGCGCCGGCTCGGCGGCGCTCGATCTCGCGGACGTGGCGGCCGGTCGGCTCGATTGCTTCTGGGAGTTGACCCTTGCCCCGTGGGACGTGGCGGCCGGCGTGGTGTTGATCCGTGAAGCGGGGGGCATGGTGACGGACCTCGACGGCTCGCCCGACGTGCTACGGCATGGGCCGGTGGTCGCAGGCAACCCCGCTCTGCACCGCTGGTTGATGGACCTCCTGGGGAGCGCCTAGATGCCCGAACAGCTGGTGGAGTGCGTGCCGAACTTTTCCGAAGGCCGCGACCGTGCCACGCTCGACGCCCTTCGAGCCGCACTCACGAGCGTGCCGGGCGTCCGCCTGCTCGACGTGCAGGCCGACACCGCACATCACCGCTCCGTTTTCACCTTCGTCGCCCCACCGGACGCGAGCGTAGAAGCGGCACTCCGCGCCATGCGTGTCGCGACCGAGCGGATCGACCTCACGAAGCACGCCGGGGAACACCCCCGCATGGGCGCGACCGACGTGGTGCCGTTCGTGCCGGTGCGCGAGGTGACGATGGACGAGTGCGTCGCATTGGCGCGGCGGCTCGCCGAGCGGGCGGCGGCCGAGCTCGGGATTCCCGTCTATCTGTACGCCCGGGCCGCCACCCACCCCGAGCGTGAGCGCCTGCCCGACGTCCGCAAGGGCGAGTTCGAGGGCCTGCGCGAGCGCATCGGCCGCGATCCCGCCGCCGATCCCGACTTCGGCCCGAAGCGAATCCATCCCACCGCGGGCGCGACGGCGGTGGGCGCCCGGCCCTTCCTCGTCGCCTTCAACATCTACCTCGACTCGGCCGACGTCTCGCTCGCGAAGGAGATCGCCAGGCAGATCCGCACCTCGAGCGGCGGCCTCCCCGCGGTGCAGGCCTCGGGCTTCGACGTCGGAGGCAAAGCGCAGGTCTCGATGAATCTGCTCGACATCGACACCACGTCGCCCGCCACCGTATTCGCCGCGGTCGAGCGCGCGGCGCGGCAGCGCGGCGTGGGGATCATCAAGAGCGAAGTGGTGGGATTGATCCCGGAGCGCGGCATCGTCGGCGCGGCGGCCGCGTATCTGAAGCTTTCCAACCCGGAGAATCACATGCTCGAGGCGAAGATCCGGGAGGCCGATGGGCCGTCCCTCGACGGCTGGCTGGACGAGCTGGCGAGCGGCACGCCGGCGCCCGGAGGTGGGAGCGCCGCGGCGCTCGCCGGTGCGATCGCTGCCGCGCTCGTCGCCATGGTCACCCGGCTCACCCTCGGGCGCAAGGCGTACGCGGCCGTCACCGAGCGGGTCGAGACCATCCTGCGCGAAGCGGAAGAGGCACGGGCGGCTATGCGGACGCTGGTCGAGCTCGACGCGGCCGCGTACGGCGTCGTCATGGCGGCCTACGCCCTTCCCAAGGACCTGCCGGAGCGGGGTCGCCGGATCGACGAGGCGTTACTCGAGGCCGCCAAGACGCCGCTCGCCACCGCTCACGGCACCGCCCGGCTGACCGTCCTGGCGCAGGAGATGGCGCGCATCGGAAACAAGAACGCCCGTTCCGACGCGAAGGTGGCGGAGGCATTGGCCCGCGCGGCGCTCGCGGGCGCCCTCGAGAACGTCCGCGTCAACGTGGCCGGACTTTCGGAGCCGTCGAAGGGGAAGGCGCTGCTCGAGGAAGGAGTCCGCCTCGAGCGGGAGGTCAACCCGCTCGCGTGAGAATGCGCGGCGGAGCGTCGCTGTCCCCCACCGCCACGGTGTGCTCGAAGTGCGCGGACAGCGATCCGTCCTCCGTCACCACGGTCCACTTGTCGTCGAGCGTGCGGATCTCCGCACCCCCAACGTTGACCATCGGCTCGATGGCGATCGTCATGCCGGGCACGAGCCGGGGACCGCGCTTCGGCTTGCCGTAGTTCGGCACCTGCGGGTCCTCGTGGAACGACGAGCCGATGCCGTGCCCCACGAGCTCGCGGACCACCGAATAGCCCGCCCCTTCGGCCACCTCCTGCACGGCGTGGCCGATGTCGCCCACGTGGTTTCCCGCACGCGCCTGCGCGACCCCCGCCGCCAGCGCCTTCTGGGTGATCGCGAGCAGACGCTCCGCCTGGGGACTCACCTTCCCGACCGGGAACGTGGCCGCGGAGTCGGCGTGCAGCCCGTCGAGCCACACCCCCACATCCACGCTCAAGAGGTCCCCTTCCTTGAGGACCCGCTTCGCGGACGGAATGCCGTGCACCACCTCCTGATTGATGGAGGTGCACAGCGTAGCGGGAAAGTCGTACAGGCCCTTGAACGACGGGCGGGCGCCGGGGTGCGAGCGGATGAAGTCCTCGGCGATGCGGTCGAGCTCCTCGGTGGACACCCCGGGGCGCACGTGACGCGCGACGAGGGCGAGCGTCTCCGCGACGATCCGGCCCGCCGCGGCCATGGTCTCGATTTCGCGCGGTGACTTGATGGTGATCATCGTCCGATGACGCGCTGAATCTCGGTGGCGATCTGCTCCACCGTCCCGTTCCCCGGTACGCGGTGCACGATGCCGCGCTCGGCGTAATGGGCGATGAGGGGCGCCGTGTCGCGCTGGTACACCTGCAGCCGGGTCTTGATGGCCTCGGGCGTGTCGTCGGAGCGCCCCTCCTGCGCCGCGCGCGCCATCATGCGGCGCACCAGCTCCTCCTCCGGCACATCGAGCAGCAGAATGTGATTGAGCCGCTGGGTCCGCTCGCCCAGGGTGCGGTCGACCAGCTCGGCCTGAACCGCCGTGCGGGGGAAGCCGTCGAACACGGCGCCCTGCTGCGCCTCCGGCTTGGCGAGCTCCTCCTTGATCATCGAGAGGATCACGCTGTCGGGAACGAGCTTCCCATCGTCCATGAACTTTTTCGCCTCACGGCCGAGCGGCGTGCCGTCCCGCGCCGCGGCGCGCAGCAGGTCGCCGGTCGTGATCTTGGGAAGGGACAACCGTTCCGCAAGAATCTTCCCCTGGGTGCCCTTCCCCGACCCCGGCGCGCCTAAGAGGAGGATGAACACAGCCGCCTACATGTACTGGCGGCGGCCGCGGAACTTGACGCGCCCTTCCTTCATGAACCCGTCGTAGTGCCGCAGCAGCAGGTGTTGCTGGACCTGCTGGACGGTGTCGAGCGCGACGCCCACGACGATGAGCAGCGCCGTGCCGCCGAACCCGAACGGCATGTTGAGGATATTCGACACCACGATCGGCAGCATCGCGACGATCGTCAGGAAGATCGCGCCCGGGAACGTGATCCGGGACAGCACGTCGTCGATGTAGTCGGCCGTCGCCGTCCCCGGCTTCACGCCGGGGATGAAGCCACCCTGCTTCTTGAGGTTCTCCGCCAGGTCCACCGGATTGAAGATGATGGACGTGTAGAAGTAGGCGAAAAAGATGATCAAGATCGCGCTCGACACCAGGTACACGGGCGACGTCACGCTGAAGTATTCGGCGAGGTGCTTCAGGGTCTGATTGCCGCTGAACGCCGCGATCGTACCGGGCACGATGATGAGCGACTGCGCGAAGATGATGGGCATCACGTTCGCGGTGTTCAAGCGCAGGGGGATGAACGTCTTCTGCCCCTCGCGGATGCGCCCGCGTCCCATCACCTTGCGCGGGATCTGAATGGGGATGCGCCGCGCCGCGACCGTGACCGCCACGGTGCCCGCCACGACCAGCGTCATGATGAGCAGCACGACGAGCAACGTGGGGAAGGTGAGGCTGTGCGCCTGCAGCGCGTCGATGGTGCGGATCGTTTCGGGCCAGATCCGTTCCACGATGGAGAAGAAGATGAGCAAGCTCGCCCCGTTACCGATGCCGCGCGCGGTGATCTGCTCGCCCAGCCACATGACGAACACGCCGCCGGTCGTGAGGGTCAGGACTGTGGTCAGGCGGAAGAAGAATCCGGGGCCCGCCACCGCGCCCGGAATCTGCTCGGTGAAGAGGGCGTAGCCGTAGGCCTGGAACAGGCACAGCACCACGGTGAGGTAGCGGGTCCACTGCGTGAGCTTTCTCCGGCCCTCCTCCTCGCGTTGGAACTTCTCGACGATGGGGAACACCGGCGCCGCCAGCTGGAACACGATGCTCGCCGAGATGTACGGCATGATGCCGAGGGCGAAGACGGTCGCGCGGCCGAAGCTGCCACCCGCGAACAGGTCGTACAGGCTGAACAGCGTGCCCTGGCCCTGATTGCGGAGAAAGTCGGCGAGCGCCTGGACGTTGACGCCGGGGGTCGCGATGTGCGCCCCGACGCGGTACACCACGAGGCACAGGAGCGTGAAGAGGATCTTCTCCTTCAGCTCCGGGACCTTGAACAGGTTAGGGAGGCGGGGCGCGGTCATCGGGTCAGCTCGCGATCGTGCCGCCCGCCTGCTCGATCTTCACGCGGGCCGAGGCCGACACCGTCACGCCCTTCACGCTGAACTTCCGCTGTACGTCCCCCATGCCGAGCAGCTTCACGGGGCGATCGGGCCGCCGCACCAAGCCGGCGCCGAACAGCGTCTCGGGGGTCACCTCCACGCCCTCCGCCAGTTTCCCCAGATGCCGGACATTTACCACTTGCGCCGGCTGCTTGAACGGGTTCGTGAACCCCCGCTTGGGGATACGCCGGATGAGCGGCATCTGGCCGCCCTCGAAGCCGGGGCGCGTCTGGCCCCCGCTCCGCGCGGTCTGCCCCTTGCCGCCGCGTCCCGCCGTCTTGCCGATCCCCGAACCCGGGCCTCGTCCCTTGCGGATCCGCGCCCGATGCGAGCCCGGCGGCGCCCTGAGACCGGACAAGGTGAGCCGCACCGGCTCGGCCTTGGGTGCCTTGGGCGTCCTGGCCCGCGGCTTCCGCGTCCCTGTCCGTTTCGAGGCCTTCGCTCTCGCCTTCGCCATCGCTTACTCCCGTGCCTTCGCGGGCGTCACCTCGATGAGGTGGCGCACCTGATGGAGCATGCCCCGGAGCGACGGGTGGTCCTTCTTCACCACGACGTCCTGGTGGTGTTTGAGACCGATCGCTTCGAGCGTCCGCCGCTCGGTGGCCGGCCGTCCGATGCCGGAACGGACCTGCAGGATTCTGAGCTCGCCCTTGCCCACCGGCGGCAGGATCTTGTCCCGGCCCGGCTTTCGCTTACGGTATTTGCGCGTGGGCGGCAGTCTAGCCACGAGCCACCGCCTGCCGCGCCCGGTAACGGATCTCCTCGACTTCGACGCCGCGCTCCTTGGCCACGCGCCGCTGGGTCGTCAGGTGCTGGAGCCCATCGAGCGTCGCCCGCACCATGTTGTGCGGATTGGTCGAGCCGAGGCTCTTCGTCAGGATGTCGCGCACGCCGGCGCACTCGAGTACCGCCCGCACCGGGCCCCCGGCGATGACGCCGGTTCCCGAGGCGGCGGGCTTGAGCAGCACGCGCCCGGCGCCGTGGTGGCCCACGATCTCGTGCGGGATCGTGGTACCGGTGAGCGGCACTTCCATCAAGCGGCGCCGGGCGGCCTCGACCGCCTTGCGCACCGCTTCACTCACCTCGTTCGCTTTGCCCGTGGCGATGCCGACGCGCCCCTGCCCGTCACCCACCGCCACGAGCGCGTTGAAGCCGAACCGCCGGCCGCCTTTCACCACCTTGGCGACGCGGTTGATGGAGATGACGTTCTCGATGAACCCGTCGCCCTCGCGCTGCCGCTCGCTCGAGTCGCGCCGTTCGCCGCCCCGTCCCCGACCGCGACCACGCCCGCCCCCCCCGCCTCCGCCGCCTCCGCTCCGTCC
>JAEHDT010000041.1 GCA_016880225.1 Gemmatimonadota bacterium
CGCCGTCCCCCGCCACGAGCTGCTCCATTTTGCCGCGCGGCTCGGGGCGGACGTCGCGTTCCTCGCGAGCGGCGCGCCCGCGGCGCTCGCGTGGGGTCGCGGCGAGCGGTTGTTCCGGCTGGTGCCCCCGCCGGCCGCACCCGCCCTGGTCGCCGTGCCGCCCGTGGCCGTAGCCACGGCGGACGCCTACCGCTGGTGGGACGAGATGGGCGGAGAGGCCGCGGCCCGCGGGCCGGTCGTGCTCGAGACGGACGCCTTCACCGGCTGGGGCAGCGTGGGACGCCTCGGCGGCAACGACTTCGAGCTCGCCGTGTTCGGGCGGCAACCCGCGCTCCGCGCCCTGTTCGAGCGGCTGGCGGGAACCCACCCGTATTGGGTGCGGCTGTGCGGCTCGGGGAGCGCGGTGGCGGCCGTGTACGCAAGCGAGCGCCTGCGGGACGACGCGGCGCAGATCGTGGGCGAGAAGCAGCAGCGCCTGATCCGCACGTCTACGCGGGCCGAGCCGGCGCCCGGGCCGGAACCCCTTCCCTAGCGGCGGAAAGGGCCACTTCTTTTTGGGAGGGAGGTCACGATGCCCGAACAACTCGTCGGAACCGTCCAGCACTACTTCAAGGGGCCGAGCGTCGCCGTCGTGCGGCTGGCGGAAGG
This sequence comes from Gemmatimonadota bacterium, assembly GCA_016880225.1. GTDB lineage: Bacteria > Gemmatimonadota > Gemmatimonadetes > Gemmatimonadales > GWC2-71-9 > AG41. The sequence goes on from JAEHDT010000041.1 coordinate 649, forward strand.
GACGCTTGCGGTCGGCGACAGCATCCGCTTCCACGGCCACACGACCAACTTCACAGAGCAGATAACGTCGATGCAGGTGAACCATCAGCCGGTGCCGCTCGCCAAGGCGGGCGACGAGGTGGCGATCCAGGTGACCGACCGCACCCGCCAGCACGATCAAGTCTTCAAGGTGACGCCATGAACGAAGAGGCGCTGAACCTCTCGGTCCGCAAGGTCCTCAAGAACTTCGGCGTGTCCGCGCAGCGCGAGATCGAGAAGAGCGTGGACGCCGCCATCCGCGCCGGCAAGCTCAAGGGCACCGAGACGCTGAAGGCGCGCGCCCGGCTCGAGATTCAAGGGTTAGCGACGGATCTCGTCGTCGAGCAGGACATCACGCTGGCCTAGCGCGATGCGTTGGCCGGCGGCACTCGCCTTGGCAGCGCTCGGAACCGGGTGCGGCGGCTCCGGCCCGCCCGAGCCTCCAGCGCCCTCGTCCCCGGCCCCAGCGGCCGCGCCCGCCTCGCGCATCGCGATCGCGGGTCGCGAGCAGTACTACGACATCGACGGCTCGAGCGCGGGGGCGCTGCGCGACCAGATCCGGCGGCTTGGTCCCAAGGACGAGAGCGGCAGCGCGCGCGACGCCCTGACGGTGTGGGACCTGGAGTCGGCATACCACCTGGTGGGCGACACGACCGGTTGCGCGCTCTCCGACGTGCAAGTCACGCTCAACGTGACGGTCACGCTGCCGCGCTGGAAGCCGCCCCCAACGGCACCGGCCCGCTTGAGCGACTCGTGGCGAACCTACCTGGAGCACGTGAAGCTGCACGAGGCCGGACACCGGTCCATCGCCCAGCGCTATGCGCGCCAGCTGTTCACGGCCCTCTCGGGGCTGCGCGCGGCCACGTGCGCCGAGCTGGACGGGCTGGTGTCGCGCCGGGCCGAGGAGATCCTCGCCGAGGGGCGCGCCCGGAACCGGGCGTACGACGTGGAGACGAAGCACGGGGAGACGCAGGGGGTGGTGCTCGAGCCGTGAGTGCCGTCGAATGCTCCAGACCACGCGGATTTGATTACTGCCATGGGCCGCGCGTAGTTTACCGTGGCGCCGGGATCGACCTGGAGCACCTCCATGCCTGTCACGGCGAAGCTGTCCCGGCAGTTCTACGAGAAGTTCGGCGACGAGCTCACGAACGAGCTGGTGGAGTGGTTCAATCAGGTGGATGCAACGTATCGCGGCGAGCTGCGTGAGCTGAACGAAGCCAACTTCGCACGGTTCGAGGCGACTCTCGACCGCCGCCTAACGGAGCTCGGCTCTGGCCTGCGACAGGAGATCGCTGAGGTGCGCGTGGGCATGGCCTCCCTCGAAGGCGGGCTCCTCGCGCGTCTGGGCATGGCCGAGGGTCGCCTGGCGCGATTGACCTTGCTCCTCTGGATCGGGACACTGGGCACGCTGATCGCGCTGCTCAAGTTCTGACTGGCCCCTCGTCCAACGGCAGGACACCAGACTTTGGATCTGGGAATGGTGGTTCGAATCCACCGGGGCCAACTCGCTCCATGAGGCACACGTCCCACGACGCCACGCGACGCGAGTTCGTGACTGCCGCCGGTATCACCGCCGGCGCGACGCTGTGGCCCGGCCGGGCGGAGGCGCGCCGCTCCCCCGCGCCGGCCGCCGCCGGCACGGTCATCCTGTTCCAGGGCGATTCGATCACCGACAGCGGCCGCAATCGCGCCGCCGCCGACCCGAACGTGTCGAGCGCCCTCGGCACGGGCTACCCGTTGCTCGTCGCCGCGGCGGCGCTCGCGGCGTATCCTGATCGCGGGCTGCGGTTCTACAACCGTGGGGTGAGCGGCAACAAGGTGCCGGATCTGGAGCGGCGCTGGGCCGACGACACGCTCGCGCTCTCGCCCGACATCCTCAGCATCCTGATCGGCGTGAACGACTTCTGGCATACGCTGGGTCAGGGCTACACCGGCACCGTCGAGGACTACGAGCGCCAGTACAGTGCCCTGCTCGACCGCACCCGGGCGGCGCTGCCGCAGGTGCGCCTGATCGTGCTCGAGCCGTTCGTGCTGCGGTGCGGCGCGGTGGACGACCGCTGGTTTCCGGAGTTCGACGAGCGGCGGGCCGCGGCCGCGCGCGTGGCGCGGCACGCCCGCGCCACGTTCGTACCGCTGCAGCAGGTGTTCGACGATCTGGCGCGCCGCACCGGCCCACAGTACTGGGCCGCGGACGGCGTTCACCCCACGCCGGCCGGCCACGCCGTGATCGCGGAACGCTGGCGCCGGGCCGCGCACCTCTGATACAGGGACCCGTTCCCATGCTCTCCCTCCCCCTCCCCGCCCTCCTGCTCGTCGTGGCCGCCCAGCACACGCCGCTCGACGCGTTCCGCGACAACGTCGCCGCCATTCACGCCCGCGACCGCGCCGCGTACCTCTCGCATTACCTGCACACGCCCGCGCTGGCCCGCGTGGGCCCCGACGGACTGCGCCAGGGTTATGACGACTTCGCGCGCGGCGCCGGCGCCGGTTGGCCCGACACGCTCGTGGCGACTCACTTCCGCATCGTTCCCGTGACGCGGGATGTGGCCTACGGCGTGTACCGCTACCGCGTGGTGGACTCGAGCGGCAGCGTGCGCGGGGTGAGCGAGCGCGTGCTGGTCCGCACGCCCCGAGGATGGAAGGTGGCGGTGACCACCGCGTTCCCGACACCTGACGCGGCGCCGCCCGCCATGGCGATCACCGGCGCGACGCTCCTGGACGGCACCGGCGCCGCTCCCCTTCGTGACGCCGTCGTCGTGATGCGCGATGGCCGGATCGTCTGCGCCGGGTCGCGGGGCGCGTGCACCGTGCCGCCCGACGCCGACAGCGTGAGCGCGGCCGGTAAGTGGGTCGTCCCTGGACTGATCGACACCCACGTGCACTTTTCGCAGACCGGCTGGGTGGACGGCCGGCCGGACGCCCTGGACCTGCGGCAGCAGTATCCCTATGAGACGGTCGCGGCCGAGCTCGCCGCGCGGCCCGAGCGGTTCTTCCGCTCCTACCTGTGCAGCGGCGTCACGTCCGTGTTCGACGTCGGCGGCTTCCCCTGGACCCTCGACCTGCAGGAGCGCACCGCCAAGAGCACGACGGCGCCGCGCGTCCTCGCCACCGGCGCTCTCCTCTCGACCATCGACTTCTGGCTCAACCTGCCCGACCAACGGGCGTTCATCTACATGGCGGACGAGGCCACCGTGCGCCAGGCGGTGCGGGCGCACAAGGCGTGGGGTGCGAGGGCGATCAAGGTGTGGTACATCATGCCGCCCCAGCCCCCCGATACGGCGCGCGTCTCCGCCCTGGTGCACGCCGCCGGCGACGAAGCGAGGAAGGTCGGGCTGCCGCTCATCGTGCACGCCACGGGGCTGTGGGAGGCGAAGGACGCGCTCCGGGCGGGCGCGAAGGTGCTGGTGCACTCCGTGTGGTCGGCCCCGGTGGACGACGAGTTCATCGCGCTGGCCCGAGCCGCGGGCACGACCTATGTGCCGACACTCACCGTGGTGGAGGGCTACAGCCAGGTCGCCGCGCGGCGGTTCGAGCGCGACCGCCAGCCGCTCGCGTGCGTCGATCCCGCCACGCGAGCCAAAGCGCTCGCCACCGACACGGTCGCACCGGCGCAGCGCGCCGACGATGCGGCGCAGCGCGCTCGCGCCGCGGGGATAGCTCAGGCACGCGCCCTGGGGCCCGGCAACTTGAAGAAGGTGTTCGATGCCGGCATCCCCATCGCGCTCGGCACCGACGCCGGCAACCCGCTCACGCTGCATGGCGCGTCGGTGTTCATGGAGCTCGAGGCGATGCAGGCGGCGGGGCTCGCGCCGCGCGACGTGCTCGTCGCCGCGACTCGGAACGGCGCCCGCGCGATGGGCCTCGACAGCACCGGCACCGTCAGGCCGGGGGCCATCGCCGATTTGCTGGTGCTCGACGCCGATCCACTGGCCGACATCGGCAACGTCCGCCGCATCGCGCTGGTGGTGCGCCGGGGCGAGATTTACACGCGCCACGAGCTGGAATACTAGGACCACCTTCTCTCACACCGAGGTTCCGTTCGTATGTCCCTGTCCGCACGTCCGATCCACGCGCTCGCCGCCGGCTGCCTGTTGCTCGCCTTCACGCCGGCACCGGGCGATGACCTGCGCGGCTTCACGGCCGAGTCGGCCAAGGCCGAGCGCGAGTGGGAGACCAAGTTCCGCGCCATCCCCTCCCCCGACTCGCTGCGCAGCTACATGCGCCTGCTCTCGGCGCGCCCGCACCACGTCGGCTCGCCCTACGACAAGGCGAACGCCGAGTGGATCCTCGCCAAGTTCAAGAGCTTCGGGCTCGACGCGCAGATCGAGACCTTCGACGTGCTGTTTCCGACTCCCAAAGAGCGCGTCGTCGAGCTCGTCGCTCCCACCCGGTTCGTCGCCCGCCTGCAGGAGCCAGCGGTGGCGGGTGACCCGACGTCGAGCCAGCAGGCGGAGCAGCTCCCGACTTACAACGCCTACTCCGTGGACGGCGACGTCACCGCGCCGCTCGTGTACGTGAACTACGGCGTCCCGGCGGACTACGAGCGGCTCGAGCGGCTGGGGATTTCCGTGAAGGGGGCGATCGTGATCGCGCGCTACTTCGGATCGTGGCGCGGCATCAAGCCCAAGGTGGCGGCCGAGCACGGCGCCATCGGCTGCATCATCTATTCCGACCCGCGCGACGACGGCTACGTGCGGGGCGACGTGTACCCGCAGGGGCCGTGGCGCCCCAAGGACGGCGTGCAGCGCGGCAGCGTGATGGACATGCCGCTCTACCCCGGCGACCCGCTCACGCCCGGCGTGGGCGCCACCAAGGAAGCCAAGCGCCTGGCGCTCGGCGACGCGGCCACGATCACGAAGATCCCCGTGCTGCCGATCTCGTACGGCGATGCGCAGCCGCTACTCGCGGCGCTCGGGGGGCCCGCGGCGCCCGAGCAATGGCGCGGCGGGCTCGGCATCACCTATCACGTCGGTCCGGGCCCCGCGCGCGTGCACTTGAAGGTCAAGTCGGACTGGAGCCTGAAGACCTTGTACGACGTGATCGCGCGCATCCCCGGCGCGGCGGCGCCAGACGAGTGGGTGATCCGCGGCAATCACCACGACGCCTGGGTGAACGGCGCCGAGGACCCGATCTCGGGGCTGGCGCCGCTGCTCGAAGAGGCGCGCGCCTACGGCCAGCTCCTGAAGCAGGGCTGGAAGCCGCGCCGCACCATCATCTACGCCGCCTGGGACGGCGAAGAGCCCGCGCTGCTCGGCTCCACCGAGTGGGTCGAGGCGCACGCCGACGAACTCGCCGCGAAGGCCGTGGCGTACCTGAACAGCGACACCAACGGCCGCGGCTTCCTCGACATCGCGGGCTCGCACACGCTCGAGCAGTTCATCAACGACGTGGCGAAGGACATCGAGGACCCGGAGACCAAGCTCAGCGTCTGGAAGCGCGTCCAGCTCCGCACCATCGCCGACGCGACCTCGGCCGACGCCCGGCAGGAAGCCCGCAACCGCGCCGACTTGCGCATCGACGCGCTCGGCTCCGGCTCCGACTTCACACCGTTCCTGCAGCACGTCGGCATCGCGACCCTCAACCTGGGCTACGGCGGCGAGGACGGCGGCGGCATCTACCACTCCATCTACGACGACTTCAAGTGGTACACCAGCTTCGACGACACGTCGTTCGTGTACGGTCGCGCGCTCGCTCAGACGGTGGGCACCGCCGTCATGCGGCTTGCCGGCGCCGAGCTCGTGCCCTACCAGTTCGGCGGCTTCGCCGAGACCGTCGGGCGCTACGCGAAGGAGGTCGAGAAGCTGCTCAAGGACAAGCAGGACGACGTCCGCGAGCGCAACCTCCAGCTCGACGAGGGGGTCTTCTCGGCAACCGCGGATCCGCGGCAGACGTCGGTGCCTCCGGCGCGGGAAGAGCTGCCGCCGTACCTGAACTTCGCCCCGCTCGATAACGCGGTCGCGGCGCTCACGCGCGCGGCCGAGCGCTACGACCAGGCATTCTCCAAGGCGCAGGCGAACGGCGGTGCGGCGCTCGCGAAGGCGGACCTCACCGCGCTGAACGCCGCGCTCCGCCAGAGCGAGCGCGTCCTGACCACCGCCGCCGGCCTGCCGCGCCGGCCCTGGTATCGCCACGAGATCTACGCCCCCGGCTTCTACACGGGGTACGGCGTCAAGACGCTGCCGGGGGTGCGCGAAGCGATCGAGCAGAAGCACTGGAAGGAAGGCGACGAGCAGATCGCCGTGGTCGCGCACGCGCTCGAGGCCGAAACGGACGTGATCGGCCGGGCGGCCGGGCAGCTCGAGAAGGTGGCGCCGTAGCGGGCCGATCCGGCCTGTCGCGAGCACGCAACGATTGACTCCCCGGGTTCCGCTCGCCACTATGCGGCAGGGACCGGAACCCGGGAGGCCCCATGCACCGCACGACCCGGACGGCCGCAGTCGCCGCCGTCCTGCTGATCCCGCTGACCTTCTCGTCCCCGGCACACCCGCGGGGCGCGCGGCGAATCGACACGGCCCAGGCCGCGCCGTCGTACACCTACGTAGGCACCGTGCACGCCGTGAACGCCCGCGCCGGCTCGCTCGATCTGATCACGGGTGTCGGAATGGCGCTGCGTCTCGTGCACATGACCACGCAGCCCACGACCTTGTTCGCTGGCGCCGGCGCGAGCCTGAGGCTGAGGGCCCTGCAGCCGGGCGACATCGTGCGCACCGAGTGCCGCAGCACGCCCACCGGCATGGTCGCGAGCCGCATCGAGAAGGTCGAGGCACAGAAGCCGTGACCCGGCTAGGGGTCGCGCTGCTGTTCCTCTTTATCGCGGCGGGCTGCAACCGGCCCGTGCAGCCGGGCGATCCCATCCCCGGGCTCGCCCGCGCAGAGCGCGATCGCTTCGCGCGCGGCAAGGTCGTGTTCGACAGCGAGTTCACCCCCCACACGGGGCTCGGGCCCCTGTTCAACTCGACCGCGTGCGGGGAATGTCACGAGGATCCGAAGGCGGGCGGACGCGGCGATGAAGTCGAGATCCACGCCACCGCGTTCTCGGGCGGCGTGTGCGACCCGCTCGTGCAAGAAGGCGGGCCGGTGATTCAGCAGCACGCCACGCCCGCCCTGAAGCAGGCGCTGGGCATTGACTCGGAGCCGTTCCCGCCCTCGGCGTCGGCCCGGGCGATGCGCACGTCGCCGGTGGTGTTCGGCCGTGGGCTGCTCGACCTGGTGCCCGATTCGCTCATCCTCTCGTACGCCGACCCCGACGACCGGAACCATGACGGCGTGCGGGGGCGGCCCAACCGCTCCCTGGACGGCCGCATCGGCCGGTTCGGCCGCAAGGCGTTCGTGCCGACGCTGCGCGAGTTCAACGCCGGCGCCTTCCCCGCGGAGATGGGGGTGACCGATCCGGAGCAGCCGACTGAAGAGAACATCGGCGGCAAGCCGATCCCCCCGGGCGTGGATTCCACCGCCGATCCCGAGATCAATCAGGAAGCCCTGGAGCTGGCGGACGACTTCGTCCGCTTCCTGGCGCCGCCTACCCCGGCCAAGCTCGGCAAGGAGGGGCGGCGCGGTCGCGAGCTGTTCTCCCAGATCGGGTGCGCCACCTGCCACATCCCCACGCTCCGCACCGGGGACAGCCCCGTGCCGGCGCTGCGCCGGCGCGAGTTCGCGGCCTACACCGATCTTTTGCTCCACGATCTGGGACCGGAGCTGGCGGACATCTGCCTCGGCCGCGCCGCGCCCGCCGACTTCCGCACCGAGCCGCTGCTCGATCTGCGCGACGCCACGAAGTTTCTCCACGACGGACGGGCCACGACCCTGGAGCAGGCGGTCGACCTGCACGGGGGCGAGGGTGCCGCCGCGCGCAACGGATTCAAGGTCCTGACCCCCGCCGATCGGGCGGCGCTGATCGCCTTCCTTAAGTCTCTGTAAGTCTCTGTAAGAAACGTCCGAGGGGCTTGAAGAATCCGGTGGGGGCTTGTTACCATCACTCCGCCTATGTCCCTCCTCGCACTCGACGGAATCTCCAAGCGATTCGACGGCGTGACGGCGGTCGACGGCGTCTCATTCGCGGTGGACCGCGGCCAAGTGGTGGGTTTTCTCGGGCCCAACGGGGCCGGCAAGTCCACCACCATGCGCATCATCACGCAATACTACGAGCCCGATAGCGGCACGATCACGCTCGACGGCGTCCCGCTCGCCGACGCGGGCCGCGAAGCGAAGCGCCGCATCGGCTACCTGCCCGAGAACAATCCGCTGTACGGCGACATGCTGGTGTGCGACTATCTCGCGTTCATCGCCGACCTGCGCGACCTCGCGGGCCCCCACCGCCTCCAGGCGATCGATGCCGCCGTCACCGCGACCGGCATCGAGACGGTCTACTACCGGCCGATCGGCGAGCTGTCGAAAGGCTACCGCCAACGGGTGGGCCTCGCGCAGGCGATCGTCCACCGTCCCGATCTCCTGGTGCTCGACGAGCCCACCGAAGGGCTCGACCCAAACCAGCGCGTGGAGATCCGCCGCCTGATCGGAGCGCTCGGCAAGGACCGCACGGTCATCCTGTCGACGCACGTCCTCTCCGAAGTGCAGCACACCTGCTCGCGACTGCTGATCATCAGCCGGGGCAAGATCGTGGCGGACGGGGGGGTGGAGCAGCTGATCCGCCGGGCCGAGGGCGCGGTCGAGATCGCGGTCGAAGTGGCCGGGACGGGCGTGGCGGAGGCGCTGGGCAAGCTGCCCGGCGTGCTCCAGGTCAAGCCGGCGGGGCCGGCGGTGGACGGGCGTGTCGCCGTGACGCTCACCGCGGAGCGCGCGGGCGATCTGCGACCCGAGATCTTCGGCCTCGCCAAGGCGCGCGGCTGGACGCTATACGAGCTGCACCAGCAGGCCGGCAGCCTCGAGGACCTGTTCCACCAGCTCACCAGCGCGCCGGAGCCGTGACGTGAGCCCGATCCGTACGATCGAGCGGCGCGAGCTGCGGGCGCTGTTCGACCAACCGACGGCGTACATCCTCCTGGTGGTGTTCACCGGTGTGAACGCCTTCCTGTTCTTCCGCCAGGCCGAAGTGTACGGCGTCGCGTCGTTGCGTCCCATGCTCGATTTCCTGCCGTGGCTGCTCCTGTTCCTCGTCCCCGCGGTGACGATGCGCGCTCTCGCCGAGGATGCCCGCTCAGGTACGCTCGAGGTGGTACTGGCCCAGCCCGTCACCGAGCTGGAGCTGCTGGTGGGCAAGTACGCCGGCCAGGTGCTGTTCCTGTGGCTCGCCCTGGCGCTCACCCTCACCGTCCCCCTCGGCCTGGCGCTCGGCACCGCGCCGCCGCTCGGCATCGTGCTCGCGCAGTACGTGGGCGCCGCGCTGCTCATCGCGGGACTCTCGGCCGTCGGTGTATGGGCATCGAGCGTGACCCGCAACCAGATCACCGCGTTCATTCTGGCGGTGGCGGTGATGTTCGTTCTGATCCTGGTGGGGCTCGATCCCCTCATCGTGGGGCTGCCGCCCCGGCTCGGTGCCATCGCCGCGTCGCTCGGCGTGCTGTCGCACTTCTCGAGCATCGACCGCGGCGTGATCGATCTGCGCGACGCCGTCTACTTCGTGACCCTGGCCGGCCTGTTCCTGC
>JAEHDT010000275.1 GCA_016880225.1 Gemmatimonadota bacterium
GCGGCGCTGCAGCGCGGCGGGGCCGCGGCGGTCGAGGTACTGATGGACATGCTGGTCGCCGCGCCCACCGTGAGCGAGCGCCGGGCGGTGTTCGACGCCCTGAAGCAGATGACCGAGGGAACGGAGCAGCTCGTCCACATGCTGGACCACCCGGAGTGGTTCGTGGTGCGCAACGTCGCGGAGCTTTTGGGAGAGCTCGGCATGGACGAGGCGGTGCCCGCTCTGGGGCGGCGGCTCGACCACGCCGACGAGCGCGTCCGCAAGGCGGTGGCGTTGGCCCTCGCGAAGATCGGCAGCCGCAGCGCCGCCGAGCCGCTGCGCCGGGCCCTGCGCGACCGCTCGGCCGAGGTACGGCTGCAGGTGGCGGTGGGCATCGGGCGCAAGGCGAGCGCCCTGGCCATGCCCCTCGTGGTCGCGATGGAGGAAGAGAAGGACGAGGCCATCGTGCGCGAGCTGATCCTCGCGCTCGGTCGGATCGGCAGCGCCGAGGCGGTGCAGGCGCTCATCAAGTGGGCGCAGCCGTCCGGCCGCATTTTCGGCCGCCGGCCGAGTGCGTTGCGGGTGGCGGCCGTCGAAGCCCTACGCCTCGCGGCCACGCCCGCCGCGCTGGGGACCCTCGAAGGCCTGTCCGGCGACGGCGACCGCCAGGTCCGCGAGGCGGCGAAGAGCGCGGTCGCGGAGCTGAAGCGGCCGTCGCGCTCCTCCGTCAAGCGGGAATGAAGTCCACCTTGGGATCGAGCCGGCGCGCGAACGCCGCCAGCAAACGGGCCGCGCGATCGAGGTCCTCCCGCGCCACCATCTCGTTGGGGCTGTGCATGTACCGGTTGGGTACGCTCACGAGCCCGGTCGGGATGCCCCGCAGCGCGTTGTAGATCGCGTCCGCATCGGTGCCGGTGTCGTGGGGCGCGGCCTGGATGCTGTAGGGGATCCCCTCGCGCTCCGCGCACTCCACCAACAGCTCGAACACCACCGGGCTCACCGCCGACCCCCGCGCCAGGACGGGGCCGCCCCCCAACTTGTGCTCGCCCGCCCGCTTCTTTTCCGCCCCGGGCCAGTCGGTCGCGTGCGTCACGTCCACTACCAGCGCGACGGCGGGGTCGAGCCCCACGGCGCTGGTGCGCGCGCCTCCTCCCGTCCAGGCGATCTCCTCGCGCGTGGTCGCCACCGCGAACACCCCGGCGTGCTTGGGCCGGTCCTGCGCCAGCAGGCGGAGCGCCTCCGCCACCACGTAGGCGCCGATGCGGTTGTCGATGCTGCGCGACACGATCCGCGCGTTGGGAAACTCCTGCACCCGCGCGTCGAGCACCGCGGCATCGCCAACCCGCACCCGTTCCAGCGCCTCCGCCTTGCTCGCCGCGCCGATGTCGATCCACAGGTCGGTGATCTTCGAGACCTTGTCCATGTCCTCGCGCTTCATCAGGTGCACCGCCTGCTTCCCGACGACGCCGGGCACCGGGCCTTTCGGTCCCCCGATCACGACGCGCTGGCCGACCAGTACCTGGGAGTCCCAGCCACCGATCCCCGCGAAGTACAGGTAGCCTTCGTCGTCCACGTGGGTCACCTGCAGGCCGATCTCGTCGATGTGACCGGCGAGCATGAGCCGGGGCGCGCCCTTGGGGTTGAGCGAGGCGACCGAATTGCCGTGGACGTCGGCCGTCACCTGATCGGCGAACGTCTTGACTTCCTCGCGCCACACGCGGGCCGGCGGCGTTTCGAAGCCGGAGGGCCCCGGGGTGTCGAGGAGTCGCTTCAGGAAGTCCAGCGTGTCTCGAGTCATGGTTTGAGGTTGGCCGGTGTCGAGAGAGGTACGCGAAGCCGCCGGCGAACGCTGTCGGCGGCGGCGCCGGTGGCGACGGTCGGCTGATGGCCGACGCGGACTGGAATGGCGGACAGCCGCATCCGCCGGCCGGGTATCACGACCACCCGGAGAATCGCCGACAGACGCGTCCACGGATCGTCTTGCAAGAACACAAAGTTACCGAGCGATTGCACAATCGGCGTGTGTTTGTACCAGACCACCGGCTGCAGCACGTGCGGGTGGTGAGCGAGCACCAGATCAGCGCCGGCGTCCACCAGGCCGCGCTCCAGCTCCTGCATGTGCTGCGGCTGGGTATCGACGTACTGGACGCCGCCGTGCAGGCTCACCACGACCAGGTCGGCCCGGCCGCTCGTTTTGATCGCCCGGATGGCCGGGAAGATCCAGGCCGTGTCGCCCCAGGCGATCCAGTCGGCGCCCGCATGCTGGTGAAACGCGTAGGGCGCCGGGTTCCACGCGCGGGTGGCCGCGAAGAACGCCACGCGCCAGCCGCGGCGCTCGAGGATCACGGGCTGCTCCGCCATGTCACGCCCGAACCCCGAACCGACGAACCGCACGCCGGCGCGTGTGAGCTGGCGCATCGTTTCCTCCACCGCGGCGGGACCGCCGTCCCACGCGTGGTTGTTGGCCGTGCTCACGATGTCGAAGCCGGCGCGGGCGAGCGCCGCGGCCGCGGCCGGAGGGGCGGTGAATA
>JAEHDT010000042.1 GCA_016880225.1 Gemmatimonadota bacterium
CGGACGCCGCGGCCGCCGCGGTTCAGGACGTGGGTGTAGATCATGGTGGTGCTGACGTCGCGGTGGCCGAGGAGCTCCTGAACGGTCCGAATGTCGTAGCCGTCCTCGAGAAGGTGCGTGGCGAAGGAGTGGCGCAAGCTGTGGCAGGTCGCCCGCTTGGTGATGCCGGCACGCTGCAGGGCCGCCCGGAAGGCGCGCTGTACCACGGTCTCGTGCAGATGATGGCGCCGGGTCTCGCCGCCCGGTGCATCCACGTGCGCCCGCCGCGCCGGAAACACCCATTGCCACCGCCACTCGACCGCCGCCCCAGGGAACTTGAGGGCGATGGCGTTGGGAAGGGTCACCCGGCCCGCGCCACGCCCCACGTCGCGCTCGTGCGCCGCGCGTACGGCTGCCAGATGGTTCAGGAGCGGCGAGACCAACACGTCGGGCAGCATGGTGCGGCGATCACGATCGCCTTTGCCGCCACGGACTACGATCTCGCGACGCGCGAAGTCGAGGTCCTTGACCCGCAACTGCAACGCCTCGAGCAGGCGCAGGCCCGATCCGTACAGGATGGCCGCCACGAGCGCAGCGGTACCGGTCATCGCGCCGAGTACCGCGTGGACCTCGTCACGCGTCAGCACCACCGGGAGACGCTTCGACCCCTTGGCGCGAACGACACCCTCGAAAAGGCCGAGCGGCCGGCCCAACACCGCGTCGTACAGAAAGACGAGCGCCGACAACGCCTGGGTCTGTGTGGACGCGCTCACCCCCCGCTCTACCGCCGGAGCGGTGAGGAACCGCTCCACATCGCGCTCGCCCAGCTCGGCGGGATGCTTCATACCCGAGGACCGCACAAAGCGCCGGACCCAGCTGACGTACGCCTCCTCGGTCCGGCGGCTGTAATGACGCACCCGGATCGCGGCACGGAGTCGCGCCAGGAGCCGCGGGCGAGCGCCCGGAGGGACACCCCTCCCGTCACTCATCGCATCATCCTACGCCGGGCACCTCAACCAGACCGTACCAGACGCACGCAGCACGCGTCGTTTCGTTGCGAACCGCTGGGCGACCACGGGCCAGCGTCCTATGCGGGAGCCACGTATTCCACAGGACGACCGCTCCCCTAGAGAGTGAACCGACTATGCAAGGCACCACAGGCATCGCGCTCACCGGATTGGCACTCGGGATCGCCGCCTTCACGCCCGCGACCCCCGCCGGCGCACAGCGCCCCGACCTCTCCGGACAGTGGACGTACAACGCCGCGCAAAGCGGCAACCCGCGCGATATGATGCAGAGCGACAGCGCGGCGGGGGAGCGGCGCGGCCGGGAATCAGGCGGCGAACGGGGCGGCTACGGCGGCGGCCGGCGGGGTGGGTTCGGCGGGCGCGAGAGGTTCGGCGGACGCGGCGGGGAAGGCGGCGGCGGGATGAGCGACGAGCAACGGGCGCGCATGCACCAGACGATGCAGCTCGTATTCCAAACGCCGTCCGCGCTCACGATCGTCGAGAGCGACTCGACCGTCACCCTCACGGCCGACACCGGCGCGGCGCTGCTGCTCTATGGTGACGGACGCAAGGTCAAGGAAACGGTGGAAGGCGCCGGTGACATCGAGAGCAAGAGCCGCTGGCAGGGGAACGCCTTCGTGGTGGAGCGCAAGGTGGCGGGCGGCGGCAAGGTGACCGAGGACTACCTCCGCTCCCCCGACGGCAAGCAGCTGTTCGTGATCGTCAACTTCGAGAGCAACCGCGGAAGGGCGTTCACGTTCCGCCGGGTGTACGACGCGGTAGGATCATGAGGGCCGGTATACCCCCCACACCCCCCGCAACACGTCGCTGATCTCGCCCACCATCGCCCGGGCCCGCACCGCGGCGAGGATCGGCTCCATCAGCGGCGCCGCGGCATCGGTCGCGGCGGTCTTCAGCTCGTCGAGAGCCCGCTGCACGTCTCTCGCGTTCCGCTTGGTTCGCATCTCCTTGAGGCGGCTGCGCTGCTCGGCGGCCAGCGCAGAGTAGTCGGGCGCCGGGATCGAGGGAGGCTCCCCGTCGTCCGCGTACTCGTTCACCCCCACCACGACGGACTCCCCTGACTCGACCGCCCGTTGCTCCGCGTACGCGCTGCGCGCGATCGCCTCCTGGAAGAACCCGCGCTCCACGGCGCGCGCCGCCCCACCCGCCCCTTCGATCTCGTCCAGCAGCGCGCGCGCCTTGCGCTCGAGCCGATCGGTCAACGCCTCGACGTACCAGCTCCCGCCCACAGGATCCACCGTGTCGGGCACGCCCGTCTCGTGCGCCAGGATCTGCTGGGTGCGGAGCGCCAGGGTCGCGCTCTGCGCGGTGGGCAACGCCAACGCCTCGTCGTAGGCGTTGGTGTGCAAGGACTGAGTCCCGCCGAGCACCGCCGCCAACGCCTGGATTGCCACACGTACGACGTTGTTCTTGGGCTGCTGCGCGGTGAGGGTCGAGCCCCCGGTCTGGGTGTGGAAACGCAGCCGGCACGCCGCATCGCCCGCCTGAAAGCGTTCTTTCATGAGACGGGCCCACAGCCGCCGGGCGGCGCGGAACTTGGCGATTTCTTCGAACAGGTCGGTAAACGCCGCGAAGAAGAAGGAGAGCCGCGGGGCGAAGTCGTTCACGTCGAGCCCCAGCGCCACCGCACGCCGTACGTACTCGAGCGCGTTCGCGAAGGTGAACGCCAGCTCCTGCGCCGCCGTTGCTCCCGCCTCGCGCATGTGATAGCCCGAGATCGAGATCGGATTGAAACTCATCCGCTCGGCCGCAACGAAGCGGAACACGTCGGTCACGAGCCGCAACGACGGCTCGATCGGATAGATGTACGTGCCGCGCGCGATGAACTCCTTCAAGATGTCGTTTTGAACAGTGCCCTGGAGGCGGGCGCGCGCCACGCCCTGCTCCTCCCCCACCACGACGTACATCGCGAGCAGGATCGGCGCCGTCGCGTTGATGGTCATCGAGGTGGAGACCTTGTCGAGCGGGATCTCGTGGAACAACCGCTCCAGGTCGTCCACCGCGTCGATCGCCACCCCGGCCCGGCCCACCTCGCCCTCGGCCATGGGATGGTCGGAGTCGTACCCCATCTGGGTGGGAAGATCGAACGCGACGGAGAGCCCGGTCTGACCCGCGGCGAGCAGATGGCGGAAACGGGTGTTGGTCTCCTGCGCCGTGCCGAAGCCGGCGTACTGGCGCATGGTCCACAGCTTGCCGCGATACATGGTGGGATGGACGCCGCGCGTGTAGGGGAACGCGCCGGCCGGCCCGAGATCCCGCTCCGGATCGCCCGCCCAGTCGTCCGGACCGTAGACGGGCTTGCGCTCGCTCACTTCACCGCAACCGCCGCCTCGGCGCCGAGCACGCGGGCGGCGAACGCCACGTCGTCCTTGCTGCCGATCACGAGCGGGGTTCGCTGATGCAGATCCGTCGGCACGAGGTCGAGAATGGGACGGCAGCCGTCCGTCGCCCGGCCACCCGCCTGCTCCACCACCATGGCGAGCGGCGCCGCCTCGTACAGCAGGCGCAGCTTGCCCTGGGGATAGTTGCTGGCCGCCGGATAGAGGAAGATGCCGCCCGAGATGAGATTGCGATGGAAGTCCGCGACGAGTGAGCCGATGTAGCGCGCGTTCTTGGGCTGGACTTTTCCCTCTCCGTTCTTGAACGCCGCCACGACGCGCTGCACCGGCGGGCTCCAGCGGTTCCAGTTGCTCTCGTTCACGCTGTAGTACTTGCCCACCGGCGGCGTGCGGATGTCGGGGTGCGACAGCAGGAACTCGCCGATCGTCGGATCGAGCGTGAAGCCGTGCACGCCCTGCCCCGTGGTGTACACGAGCATCGTGCTCGAGCCGTACAGGATGTAGCCTGCCGCCACCTGCTTCTTGCCGACCTGGAGACAGTCGGCGAGGCCCGCGCCGTTCTTCTTCGACAGCCGCTTGTGGATCGAGAAGATGGTGCCGATCGAGACGTTGACGTCGATGTTGGTGGAGCCGTCGAGCGGGTCGTACAGCACGACGTACTTGCCCGCCGAGCGGCTCTCGGGCACGGGGACCGGCCGCTCGTCCTCTTCCGACGCCGTGATGCAGACCCGGCCGGTGTACTGGACGCTGTTCCGCACGGTCTCGTTCGCGAACAGGTCGAGCTTCTGCTGCAGGTCGCCCGAGACGTTCACCGCCTCCGCGGCGCCGAGGATGTCGGAGAGCCCCGCCCGGCGGACGTGGCGCGAAATGATCTTCGCCGCGAGACACATGTCGTACAAGAGATTGGACAGCTCGCCCGTCGCCTCCGGGTAGAGCCGCTCCTGCTCCATGATGAACCGCTCAATCGTGATGACTTCGGACCCGTGCACCATGCCCGTCCGTGGTGAAAGTGATCGTGCCGCGCTCGTCGGTCCGGAACACCGTGACACCGTGCGCCGCCAGCCGCGCCACCACCTCGGGCGACGGATGGCCGTAATGGTTGCCCCGCCCCACACTGATCACCGCCTCGCGCGGCGCCAGCTCGTCGAGCCAGGCATCGGACGTCGCGGTGCGCGACCCGTGATGCCCCACCTTGAGGAGCTCCACCGGACCCACCCGGCCCGCCAGCCGCCCCTCCACCGGCAACCCCGCGTCCGCCTGGAACAGCAGCCGCTCGGCGCCATACGTCACCCGCAACACCACGCCGTGGTCGTTCACATCGAGCGGCAGCCGCATCCAGAGGGAGTCGGGGCTCAACACCTCGAGCACCACGCCGTCCACCTCGACCCGGTCGCCGGCGCGGGCGGGGTGCCACCGCGCCCCCGATGCCTCGACCGCGGCGAGAAACTCGAGGTACAACGGCCGCCCCAGCGGCTCCCCCGGCTCGAGCACCAGCTCGGGATCGAACGCGTCCACTACCGCCGGCAGCCCCCCGAGATGATCGGCGTCGCCGTGGGTGGCCACCAGGAGGGCGACCCGCCCCACCCCCTGCCGGCGCAAGAACGGGACCACCACCCGGCGCCCGGCGTCGCTCCCGGGAATGCGCGGGCCGCCATCGATCACGATCCAGCGCCCCTGCGGCGTCCGCAGGACCGCCGCATCGCCCTGGCCGACGTCCAGAAAATGTACCGTTAGACAACGACAAACGTCGAGGGTGACGACGTCACGGAACGTCGTCGCGACGAGGACCGTGCTCACGAA
This sequence comes from Gemmatimonadota bacterium, assembly GCA_016880225.1. GTDB lineage: Bacteria > Gemmatimonadota > Gemmatimonadetes > Gemmatimonadales > GWC2-71-9 > AG41. Next base: position 5,147 of record JAEHDT010000042.1, read on the forward strand.
AGTGATGCGCGCCGCTAACAGCCAGGGCCGGCGCGGCGAGTTCCACAGCCACCACGCCACTGCGGCCACGGCCGCCCAAACGGCAGCGGCTTCCCAACCGGCCACCATCACCACGTGGCCGCCAGGCACGCGCGCCGCCCCCTGCGCCACGAGATCGAGCAGCGCCAGCGCGAGCCCCGACCCGGCGGCGATCAGCCGGGCGAGGCTCGAGACGATCCACGAGAGGGCCAGCGCCAGCGCGAGGCCGGGAACCGCGACCGCGCCGAGCGGGATAGCGACGAGATTCGCGACTACACCGATCGGCGCCACGGTGCCGAACGCCCACGCGCTGATCGGCGCCGTGACGAGCGTGGCAGCGAGCGACGGCGCGACGAGCCGCAGCGCGAGCGGACGGCCCCCGAAGGCGCGCTCCGCCCAGATCACCGCGCCCATCGCGGCCACGGAGAGCCACGCGCCGACCGCCCGCAACGCCCAGGGGTCGACGACGAGCACCACGAGCGCCGCCAACGACAGCGTCCCCGCCGGCGCCACCACACGCTGGCGCACGCGTGCCACGTCGGAGAGCACGACCATCACCACGGCCCGCAGCGCCGGCGCGGGGAAGCCGATGAGCCAGAGGTACGCGCCGAGCAGCGCGGCGGCCGCCGCCATCCGGGCGCGCGGCGCGAGGCCGAGCTTCGAGAGGATGAGCGCGAGCCACGCGGCGAGAAAGCCGACGTGCAGCCCGGAAATCGAGAGGATATGCGCCAGCCCCGAGCGCGCGTAGCGCTCGCGCACGGCGGGGTCGAGCTCGCGGCGCGGCGCGAACACCAGCGCGTCCACCAGCGGGGCCCGGCTCCCGAACAACGCCACCGTGCGCTCCGCCAATCGGTCGCGCACCGCGCCGCGGCCGCGCCGCACGGGGTCGAGCAGCTGCGCCCGCCGCACCACCAGCACTCCGCGGTCGGCGACACCGCTCCAGCGCCCCGCCACGACCCACTCGGTTCCGCCCGCCGCCGCATGGTCCTCGGGCCAGCGCAGCCGCAGCACGCCGCGACACGCGCCGGACTCGACGTCCGCATCCACCGCCCCGCCACTGCGCGGCGCAGGGTCCCCGAGCCGGACGATCGCGGCACGGGTGCGCCCTTCCCCCCGCGTCCAGCGTCCGGCGCCAAGAAGCGAACGATCGAGGTCGAGCTGTCGAC
>JAEHDT010000276.1 GCA_016880225.1 Gemmatimonadota bacterium
CAGCCGGGGTAAACTGGCCCACGGCGGCACCGGCGGCGCCGATCACCAACGCGAGGCTAGCTCCGAGCGCGCGCCGCACTAGTGCGAAAGATAAGTCACGCCGCCTTTCATAACGAACCGCACCCGCTCGAGTTCCGCGATGTCTTTCAGCGGGTCCGCTGCGACCGCCACGAGGTCCGCGTAGGCGCCCGGCGCGACGACGCCCAGGTCCCGCTGGCCCAGCAGCTCCGCGGCGAGCGACGTCCCCGACTTGATGGCCTGCATCGGGGTCATGCCGTACTGCACGTAATACGCGAACTCCTTCGCCTCGTTGAGGTCGGTCCAAGGGAAACCGCCCGCGTCCGTCCCTAACACGATCCGGACACCCTTTTTGACCGCCCGGGCGAACGCCTGTCGCTGGTGCTCGACCATCGGTCCCCAGACGCCGCCACGCGGGTCCGCGACGTAGTGAGCCACCGTCACCGTCGGCACCCAATACACGCCTCTCGCGAGAAGTACGTCGAGCAGCGAATCGGTCATGCCGTCGCCGTGCTCGATGGTGTTGACGCCGGCGCGCAGCGCCGCGGCGATCCCGTCGGAGCCGATGGCGTGGGCCGCGACCTTGCGTCCGAGGCGGTGCGCCTCGTCCACGATGGCGCGGGCCTCGTCGTCGGTGAAGTTGACCCAGCTGTGGAGTACCGAATCGGGCCCGAAGGAGTAGCGGCGGTCGCTGTAGTACTTGATCCAGTCGGCGCCATGGGCGACCTGCTGGCGCACCGCGAGCCGGGCGCCCTCCACCCCGTCCACGGGCTGCACCCCGTGCGGCAGCTCCAGCTCCCAGTTATCGGCCACGATCGGATACATGCCGGTCGGCGCCATGGCGCGGGTCGCCGCGAAGATGCGTGGTCCCGGGATCTCGCCCCGGTCCACCGCGCGCCGCACGTCCACATCGGCGTACATCGCGCCCTCCGTCTCGAGATCGCGGATCGCGGTGAAGCCGTGCTCGAGCGCGATCCTCGCGTTCCTGGCGGCGAGGATCGCGCGATAGGGCGTCGACTCGTACAGCAGCTGCTCGTTGTAGGACTGCGCCGTGGGGTCGCCCTGGAGCAGCAGGTGAGTGTGCGTGTCGATGAAGCCCGGCAGCACCGTCATCTGCGACAGATCGATCACGCGGGCGCCCTTCGCCTGGCTCTGGATCTGCGCCAGCGGGCCAACCGCCTTGATGCGCTCGCCCTCGATGAGAATTCCGACGCCCGACTGCGGCGCGTCGGACCGGCCGTCGATCAGGCGGCCGGCCTTGACGAGGACGGTGGCAGCGGGTGGGCTCGGCGCCTGGGCGGCGAGCGATGTGTACAGCAGGAGGGGGACGGCGCGGTGCCACGGATGGCGCATGGGACGGGTATCCTGTATGAGGCGAGGCGAATCTCCCCCTAACCTCGTCGCTGTCAAGGCGTTTAACTTACGGGCGGAGGTACACATGGCCACTACTGCAACGGCTCCTGAACCCAAGGTGAGCGCCGCCGAGGCGCGCGAAGTCGCGGAAGCCGCGCGCGAGCAGGAGTGGGCCGCGCCGAGCTTCGTGCGCGACCTGTTCCTCGGCAGGCTCCGCCTCGAGCTGATCCACCCATATCCCGAGCAGGACGCCGAAGAGACCCGGCGGGCACAACCGTTCCTGGAACGGCTCGAGCGGCTGCTGCGCGACCGCGTCGACTCCGACAAGATCGACCGCGAGGGCGAGATCCCCGACGACGTGATCCAGGGGCTGCGCGACCTCGGCGCCTTCGGGATCAAGATTCCGCGCGAGTACGGCGGGCTGGGCCTGTCGCAGCTTTCCTATATGAAGGCGATCGAGCTGGTGTCCTCGATCGACGGGTCCGTCACGGCGCTGCTCTCCGCCCACCAGTCCATCGGCGTGCCCCAGCCGCTCAAGATGTTCGGGACTGACGCGCAGAAGAAGAAGTACCTGCCGCGGCTCGCCAAGGGCGCGATCTCGGCGTTTGCGCTCACGGAACCGGAGGTCGGATCCGATCCGGCGGCGCTCGAGACGACCGCGGTGCCGAGCGAAGACGGCCAGGCGTGGATCCTGAACGGCGAGAAGCTGTGGTGCACCAACGGCACCAGAGCCGAGCTCATGGTGGTGATGGCGCGGACGCCGTCGAAGGTCGTCAACGGGAAGGAGAAACGGCAGATCACCGCCTTCATCGTCGAGACCGGCTGGCCGGGCGTGACGGTCGAGCATCGCTGCCACTTCATGGGCCTCAAGGCCATGTACAACGGCGTGATGCGCTTCACCAACGTCCGCGTCCCGAACGAGAACGTGCTGTGGGGCGAGGGCAAGGGGCTGAAGCTCGCGCTGATCACGCTGAACACCGGGCGGCTCACGCTGCCGATCTCGGCCGTCGCCGCAGGCAAGCGCTGCCTCGAGATCTCCCGCCGCTGGGCCGGCGAGCGGGTGCAGTGGGGCCGCGCCATCGGGAAGCACGACGCGATCGCCCAGAAGATCGGCGCCATGGCGGCGAACACCTTCGCCATGGAGGCGGTGGCCGAGTTGTGCGGCGCGATGGCCGACCGCGGCGGGTACGACATCCGTCTCGAGGCCGCGATCGCGAAGCTCTACAACTCGGAGGTCGGCTGGCGGATCATCGATGACACCGTGCAGATCCGCGGCGGGCGCGGCTACGAGACCGCCGACTCGCTGCGCGCCCGCGGGGAAAAGCCGGTGCCGGTCGAGCGCATCATGCGGGACTTCCGCATCAATCTGATCTTCGAGGGCTCGAGCGAGATCATGCACCTGTTCATCGCGCGCGAGGCGGTGGACAAGCACCTGCAGGTGGCGGGCGACGTGGTGATGCCGGGCAGGAGCGTCGGCCGGCGGCTGCGCGGGCTCGTGCGCGCCGGGTTGTTCTACGCCTGGTGGTACCCGTCACGCTGGCTCGGCTGGGGGTTCTGGCCGAAGTACGCGGGGTTCGGGCCGCTCGCGCGGCACGTGCGCTATGTGGAGCGCACCGCCCGGCGTCTCGCCCGCGGCGTATTCCACGCCATGATGCGCTTCGGCCCCAAGCTCGAGTACCGCCAGGCGGTGCTGTTCCGGCTGGTGGACGTGGGTGCCGAGCTCTTCGCCATGGCGGCGACGTGTGCCCGGGCGCAGCAGCTCGCGAAGGGCGATCCGGCCGCGGGCCGGCGCGCGGTCGAGCTCGCGGACCTGTTCTGCCGCCAGGCGCGGGCGCGGATCGCCGCGAAGTTCCGCGAGCAGCGGAGCAACGCGGACACGCGGGCGTATCGAGCGGCGCAGGACGTGCTCGCGGGACAGCACCGCTGGCTCGAGCGGGGGATGGTCGAGCTGGAGTAGTGTCAGGGCTCGGGCGTGAGGGCCGCCCGGGCCGTCACGCCGCCTGGTGGGCGATCATGATGCTGCGCAGCCGTTCCGGCGTCTCTCCCGCCATATCGCCGTACGGCGCGGGATGCCCCTTGGGGTCGATCACGACGCTCGGGCACACCAGCTCGTAGTGCCGGGCGGCGATCCGGTCTGCCGCCGCCTGGGTGGCCACCGGGGTCGCGATCACGATCTGCTTCGCCCCCAGCTGTTCCGCCGCCTTGGCGGCCGCCAGCACCTTCCACGGCCAGGTCACCTGGCCATCGATAATCACCGCGATCCGGCCGTTGAGCGCCTTCACCGGCCGCTCGGTGCGGTACAAGATCAGGTCCTGGCTCACCTGGGCGCGGGACGCGTCGATGGCGCTCGTGAGCTTGTCGAGCAGTGCGCCGCTCGGCAGGAAATCGGGGTCCATCTCCGACGGCGCCGATTCGGCGATGGCCCCGATGGGAGCCAGGTTGGAGCCGAGCTTGATGAAGGCCGCGACGATCACGTCGAACTGCGCGCCCATGGCCTTCGCGGCGTTGGCGGCGATCTCGACGCCCTCGGGGGTGATGCCGAGCAACACGCAGCCGAGCAGCCCGCGGGCCGAGAGCTGCTGGCCCAGCAGGGCGCCGGCGGCCACGCGGGTCGGGTAGAGAGGCTCGCGCTTGGGCGGTGCGGATGGGGCCATGGGTGATGCCAAGATAAAGGCCTAGTTATCTTTCGCCAGCCATCACCCAGGACGATTCGCGTGTCGAAGAGTTCCCTGTCCGTCACCGACAACCGGACCGGCAAGCAGTACGAGATTCCCATTCAGAACGGCACCATCCGCGCCGTCGATCTGCGCCAGATCAAAGTCGCGGACGATCAGGCGGGACTGTTGACCTACGACCCGGGCTTCCTGAACACCGCCTCGTGCCGCAGCGCCATCACTTTCATCGACGGGGAGAAGGGCATCCTGCGTTACCGCGGCTACCCCATCGAGCAGCTCGCGGAGCGCAGCACGTTCCTCGAGACGGCCTACCTCCTGCTCCACGGGGAGCTGCCCTCCGCCGCCGATCTCGATGCCTGGGTGCACGGTGTCACGCACCACACGATCGTGCACGAGAGCATCAAGAAGTTCATCGACGGATTCCATCACGACGCGCACCCGATGGGGATGTTCGTGAGCACGGTCGCCGCGTTGTCGACGTTCTATCCCGAGGCGAAGCACATCGCCGAAGAGCGGTCGCGGCGCAACCAGATCTTCCGGCTGATCGCCAAGACGCCGACGCTCGCGGCCTTCGCCTACCGCCATTCGGTGGGGATGCCGTACGCCTACCCGGACAACGATCTGAGCTACGCCGGCAACTTCCTGAACATGATGTTCAAGGCGACCGAGGTGAAGTACGTGCCGAACAAGGCCCTGGAGCGAGCCCTGGACGTGTTGTTCATCCTGCACGCCGATCACGAGCAGAACTGCTCCACCAGCACGATCCGGGGCGTGGGCTCGTCGCACTCCGATCCCTACTCGGCGATGGCCGCCGCGGCCGCGGCGCTGTATGGACCGCTGCACGGCGGCGCCAACGAGGAAGTGCTGCGCATGCTGCGCGAGATCGGCTCGAAGGACAAGATCCCGGCGTACCTCGAGCGTGTGAAGCGCGGCGAGTTCCGGCTGTTCGGCTTCGGCCACCGCATCTACAAGAACTACGATCCGCGCGCCAAGATCATCAAGCGCATCGCCGAAGAAGTGTTCGACGTGACGGGGAAGAACCCGCTCATCGACATCGCCGTCGAGCTCGAGCGCATCGCGCTGCAGGAAGACTACTTCGTGACGCGGAAGCTCTACCCCAACGTGGACTTCTATTCGGGGATCATCTACGAGGCGATGAAGTTCCCGCTGGACATGTTTCCCGTCCTGTTCGCGATCGGGCGCACGCCCGGATGGCTCGCGCAGTGGCAGGAGATGCTGCTCGACAAGGAGCAGAAGATCGCCCGGCCCCAGCAGATCTACGCGGGGCCCGACCAGCGCGACTACGTGCCGATCGAAGCTAGACGCTAGACCCGTCCGGGAGCGGCGTCACGGGAACACGTCACGGACAGACGCGACGTTCTTTCGCGACGCTGGTCCGTGACGCCGTTGCGCAGTTAACGCCGGCGCCGCCCCCCGCTGCGGGCCCGCACCGACCGCCCGGGCTTCGGCTGCTCGACCTGGAGCGGCTTGGGTTGCAGCGGCGCCACCGACGGCTCGAAGCCGGGGATCACCTCGCGCGGGAAGATCTGGCCCACCAGCTTCTCGATGTCGCCCATGAGCAGCCACTCGTCGGGCGAGAGCAGCGTGAGCGCCAGGCCCCGCGCGCCAGCCCGGGCCGTGCGCCCGACGCGGTGCACGTAGATCTCCGCATCGTGCGGCACGTCGAAATTCACGACCATCCGAATGCCGTCCACGTCGATGCCGCGCGCCGCGATATCGGTCGCGACCAGCACGTCCGCTTCCCCCGAGCGGAAGGCGTCGAGCGTCCGGGTACGGTGGCTCTGGGCCTTGTCGCCGTGGATGGCGTGCGCCTGTATCCCCTCGCGCCGCAGGAAGGTGACCAGCTTGTCGGCCCCGTATTTGGTGCGCGTGAACACCAGCGTCTGGCCCGCCGGCTTGGCCTGCAGGATGCGCGCGAGCACGCCGCGCTTCTGCAGCTTGTCCACCGCCACGACGACGTGCTCGATGCCCTCCGCGGGCTTGGCGCGGCGGCCGATTTCGACCGACGCGTGCCCGTCGAGCGCGCTGCGGGCGAGCGCGTCCACCTCGAGCGAGATCGTCGCCGAGAAGAGCATCGTCTGGCGCTTATCGGGCAGCGCCCGCAGGATGCGCCGCACGTCGGGCGCGAAGCCCATATCGAGCATGCGGTCGGCCTCGTCCAGCACCAGCACTTCGAGCCGGGAAAAATCCACGTGGCCCCGCTCCATGTGGTCGAGCAGGCGGCCCGGCGTCGCGACCACGATGTCCACGCCGTGCTTCAGCGCCCGGGTCTGCGGCTCCATCCCGACGCCGCCGTACACCGCCGCGGCACTGACCTCCAGATGGCGGCCGTACGCGCGGGCGCTCTGCAACACCTGCTCGGCGAGCTCACGCGTGGGCACCAGCACCAGCGCGCGCAGCACGTGTTTCGTGCCGTTGCGGGAGAGGCGCTGCAGAATGGGCAGCATGAACGCCGCCGTCTTGCCGGTGCCGGTCTGCGCCGATCCGATCAGATCGCGCCCGGCGAGGGCGAGTGGAATCGCTTCCTGTTGAATGGGGGTGGGCTGCTCGTAGCCTTCCTCGGCCACGGCTTGCAGCAGCTCGGGCGCGAGCCCGAGAGATGTGAATGGCATTTCTAGAACTGCTTCCTTTCGAAAACACACACACGCACGCCGCCGGTGGCTCATGCCACCGCGCTACAGCGTCACTCTCGTTTTGAACCTGGGGAATGAGACCGGGCGTGTGTACAGCGCCGGAACCCGCTCCTGAGCGGGACCGTCCTTCGGAAGGATGCCAGCTCGCGGTTCTGTGAACTACAAGTCGTAAGCTAGTGGAGGCGCCCAGCTAAGTCAACGACGTCGCGGAACGGCGTCACGGAGAACCGTACCTACGTCTCAGCGTGACGCCGTTGCGCGACGTCGTTGACTTAGCTGGGCGCCTCCACTAGCTTACGACTCGTAGTTCACAGAACCGCGAGCTGGCATCCTTCCGAAGGACGGTCCCGCTCAGGAGCGGGTTCCGGCGCTGTACACACGCCCGGTCTCATTCCCC